>NZ_JBAXHI010000011.1:0-109696 GCF_037138995.1 Candidatus Chlorohelix sp.
CCATAACCCCCACGACCACCGCCGCCTCGATTACCGCCACCACCGCGAGGGGCGCCTTCTTCACGAGGGCGAGCTTCGTTTACTGCAATAGGGCGACCCATAAGCATATAACCATCGAACATCTGGATTGCTTTATCCGCATCTTCTTTGGTGTTCATTTCTACAAAGCCAAAACCGCGAGGGCGCTGCGTTTCGCGATCTGTCACAATACGGGTGGACACAACTTCACCTGCTTGTTCAAACAGTTGTTGCAGAGAGTCCTCAGTGGCTTTAAAAGACAGGTTGCCGACAAACAGTTTAACCGTCATACTAAAACTAACCTTCACTTTCTTTCCCCTAGGGGAAGAGATAACGAGAAAAAATAACGGATACAGCTATAAGCTAAATCAGGCTGTGAAAATAGCACAGCCATGCCTAGACTTTAGGAATCAAGTCCGGATAAGCTCATACTCAAAACGGGTTCGAACCGGCTTAAACCTGTCTGCGGGACAGTAAAACAGAAAGCCCCACTGTTTTCCGGGAAGTGAACACGAATCAGATTCGAGGTTCGAGTGCCAAGCTTGCTCTTGCATTTTTGAGGATGGAACTCTACTAGCCAACTATTCTTCAGTAAGCGATAGACTAAGAGAACGCGGTTTAACCACGTGGAGCGTACACGCTCCATCTACATTATAGCAAAGGAATTCGGTCTGTCAAATACTTTATTTTGAATTTTTTGACCTTTTAAATAACTAAACTTTTGGTTCTTTCGAGAGTTTGAGCTTTATCGCTTTTTTAACATTCTAACTCTGGCTACAAATAATTTCCTTCTATTATGCTATACTAACTTAAAATATTTGATAGAAAATAGGTTGGATAGAATTGCGTTTCGTAGTATTGCCGGATTTACATTTCTGCGAATACCCGCTAGGCTCGTTACGAAAAATACGAGATGAGTTTTATTTGCGTCTTTTTCGTACAGTCAAAAAGTTCGAGCCAGAATTAGTTTTTCTAGCGGGAGACGCTTCACATAATAGCCATCCAGATGAGTTTAATGGTCTGCGAACTTGTGCTAGGCGGGCGGGTATAGAGCAACTATATCTTGCAAATGGCAATCATGACCTCTGGCGAATGAGCCGAAGAGAAGTAGCTTACTATACATCTAATCCATCCCCCAGTTATTATGCTATAGACCCAGTTGTTGAAAGAACTATAGCTGGTCTTTCTTCGACCAGAAAAACTGGTAAGTTTTTGGTACTAGACACTTCAACGCCAAGACATTGCGCTGATACAAGAGGTAAAGTTGACCAAGAACAATTAGATTGGCTCTCTCAACAACTTGCCAGCACTCCAAATGGACCTGTATTTGTTATTGCCCATCACCCTTTAAGCGAATTAATACATCGCAAACGCATTTCTGATTTCCATATTACCAACAGTAATGAAGTGTTGGAAATACTCGAAAGTTGGCGTAAAGGACCGGGCTTTTATTTTTGCGGGCATACCCATACGCATAGGTTGGTACGCCGGGATAACTGGTTGTTAGTTCAATTAAACGCACCCCTTAACTGTCTGAATTTCCCCGTGATTGAAGTCAATTCCAATGAGGTTCAGCTTAGTTTCACCCGCATAGAAGGCGGCGAAGAAACCGCCCGCATGAGCAGATTGCTTGCGCTGGTGCAAAATCATATCACCGGGTTTTATCCTCGCCGCGACATACCGGGCTATAGAAAAAAAATAACAGTGGAGTGGTGAAAAAAAGCGGTGGTAGAGACAAGGGGCTTAAACCCCTTGACTGCAAAGCAAAAGCCCTGCTTAGGCAGGTCCTATAAGATTTGCCGTTACTACCGCCGAAGAAAGCACCCCCGGAATACCCGCGCCGGGATGTGTACCAGCCCCTACAATGTACAGGTTTGGAATATCCTCAGAGCGGTTATGCGGTCTAAACCACGCCGATTGCAGCAAAGTCGGTTGCACTGAAAAGCCCGTGCCTAAATAGGTGTTAAGCTCGTTCTCGAAATAGCGCGGGTCAACCATATGCTCCATAACAATATGCTTGCTCAAATCGGGCAAATAATTCTTTTCAAGGAAATTCATAATCGCATCTCGGTAAGGCTTCGCCTGTGTACTCCAGTCTATACCTGACCGCTGGTTAGGTACGGGTGAAAGCACATAAAAGGTCTCATGTCCTTCCGGCGCAACGCTTGGGTCAGTTTTGGTGGGCATATGCAGGTACAGGGAAAAGTTTTTGGAAAGTTTTTTGGTCTTGAAGATGTCTTTTAACAACTCTCGATAACTCTCGTCTAGAATGATGTTGTGATGCGCCAGCTTTCCATCGTTGTAGCGTTTGTTTGTACCGAAATATATTACCATCAGCGACATACTATAAGCCGTCCGCTTCTCATAACGGTGGTTGGTATTCTTTTTTCTAGCTTGCGGAGCAATCAATTCACGGTATGTATTTGCCACATCCCCATTTGAGATAACGATGTCGGAATGGTGAATTGTACCACCACGTAGCAATATTCCGGTAGCTTTTCCATCCTGTACCAGTATCTGTTGCACCTCGCTATTTAAGTTCAACTTGCCGCCCAGTTCCTCAAAAAGCTTTACCATAGCAGAGACGATAGCATTTGTGCCACCCATTGCGTAGAGAATACCCCATTTTTGCTCTAGGTAATCCACCAGCGCATAGATTGAGGATGCTACAAAGGGGTTGCCGCCAATCAAAAGCGGATGGAAGGAAAAGCAGCGGCGCAGAAATTCATCCTTGAAGAACTTGGATACATAGGTGTACACGCTTAGATAGGATTTTAGCTTGATAAGGTCGGGCGCAACCTTGAGCATATCGGTAAATTTCAAGAAGGGTTTATCCGATAATTCGAGGAAACCTTTCTTGAAAATAGCGTAGGATGCTTTCATGAAAGGCTCATAAGCATCTCTATCTGCCGGGCTTATTTTAGCGATTTCCTTTAATACATCTTCTTCATTACTGGTGTAATCAAAATGCCTGCCAATATGGTCAAAGATGCGGTAATAGGGATTGCATAAAACTAGGTCAAAATAGTCTTCGCGTTTCTTTCCGGCAGCCTTCCAAAGGTCATCGAGCATGAACGGCGCGGTAACTACGGTTGGTCCGGCATCGAACTTGAAACCGTCTTTTTCAAAGACATAAGCCCGCCCACCGGGTTTATCTCTTTTTTCAAAAATCTCGACTTCGTGTCCCTGTGCAGCAAGGCGAATGGCTGCTGCCAAACCGCCGAATCCACTACCAATGACTATTATCCGTTTTTTCATAAAATTCCCCTAGGTAATTTAGACAAGTTAAGAAAACACCTACAGCGTCTTCGATTTATATTAATGTAAATCTCATTAAGGTGAGGTAGCAAGACTTACAAATCGTGAAAATAAATACAAGGTTCAGAATAACATTATTTTCAGTATGCGTAGAGCATAGTAACAGAAAAAGCCATACAGGTTCAATGAAACTAGGCTACCCTTACCGATTTTATATCAAAATGAAATTCTAGCGGCTAACCGTACCGTTGGCATATAGCTATAAGCAGCATACTTCAATATAATGCCTATACTCCAAACTTGGAGAACCGATGTTGTTCGCCTGAATGGTAACTTACTCAAGTTAAAGGATAGAAATATATATGCAAAATGGAAGTAAAAAAGAATTGGCAACCCTTGCTGGCGGTTGCTTCTGGTGTTTGGAAGCGGTTTACGATGAGCTAAAGGGTGTTTTGGACGTAGTATCAGGCTACGCGGGTGGGAAGGTTAAAAACCCAACCTACAAACAGGTTTGTGCCGGAACCACCGGGCATGCCGAAGTAGTTCAGCTTACTTTCAACCCGGAGATAATCACCTTTGAGAAAATCTTACAGGTCTTTTTCACCATCCACGACCCCACTACTTTGAATCGGCAGGGGCATGATGTAGGCACTCAATATCGTTCTGCAATTTTTTACCATAGCAATGAACAAAAGGCTATTGCCGAAAAAGTAATTGCCGAACAGAATAGTTCCAAAATCTGGGATGCGCCGATTGTTACAGAAGTTACACCATTATCAGAATATTATCCGGCAGAGGATTATCATCAGGAATATTACGCTAATAATTCTCAGCAACCTTATTGCAGGGCTGTAGTAGCTCCTAAAGTTGCAAAATTCCGCAAATTATTATTGTCTCAAAAAAAGGGGGCTTACGAAGGCGGAAGTTAGCTGTGAGTTTATCAGTTTTCAGTGAGACAGAATTGGCAGCTTGGGATTGCCAAGAAACTAGGTGTGAACAGCTACGCTTATAGCATTTTGAGAAAAGTTACAACCCAGCCCACTGTCTCAACAAATCCATACTTTCCTGTTAGTCAGACCTTGCTCAAACGGGCGTTATTTTAGCCCGTTTCTATTTTGTCATCTCTACCCCTATTTTTAGAAAGGATACAAGTTTTTATTATTTTAATGTGCTATAGACCTTGACAACACCGTATCTGATCCAGCAACTTGCTTAAAGCATTTACCAATATAACGAGTAAGAGGGGTATAAGAACTATATTCAAACTTTTATTGATAAATTTCACACGGGGATTTGCGCTAAATATTGTGATTTCCTTAGCTAACAGCACTAGCAATAATGTAACGATTCCGACTAGG
The DNA here is from genome assembly GCF_037138995.1 of Candidatus Chlorohelix sp. NCBI lineage: Bacteria > Bacillati > Chloroflexota > Chloroflexia > Candidatus Chloroheliales > Candidatus Chloroheliaceae > Candidatus Chlorohelix > Candidatus Chlorohelix sp. Next base: position 4,635 of record NZ_JBAXHI010000011.1, read on the forward strand.
GCTAACATAGAATCACCAGTACTAGATAATATTTTGCTGGGTATTAAGCTAATATTCATTGTATCGAGCTTTCGACCTTTCCTTGCCTGAAGTGCCACCAGAGGACGAATACACCACCGATAGATGCTGGTAAACTGACCCAAATGACCCAGCGCGTCAGCGTTGCCAACCAGTTTGTACTATTTCCCTCCAGATAAGGCATTAACAAAAGTACCGTTAGGTTTGCTGTCCCCTGAGCAAGTGACACACTTAGCAGTGAATTTCCCCACTTTGCTAGGAAAGCAAAGCTCAGCCCTATTCCAAATGCAAATAGGCACCGGAGTAAGGAGCCGGAACTGATGGTCAAGGCTGCATAAAGCAATGAAACATATAGAATGGCATATTTTCCAAAAGTTCGGGTGGAAAAAGTTAACAATAGACCCGAAAACAATAATTGTTCGCAAAAACCGGCGCATAATAATAAAACCAGAGTCCATGTCAGAAAAGAGACCCAAGCAAAAGGTTCGGACAGTATCGAGGGTTGTAATATAAGGTATTCCAAAGCGCCTAGCCCAAACCCGCCAGACGCAATAAGGAGTTGTAGAAATAAATTACTGGTTCTTAGTCTTAACTCACTGGCGCGAAGTCCAGACAGCCTAGCAACCTGCCAAATTGAAAATAATACAGGCAGGTATATCAGTGGGTAACGGGCTATAGGTAGGAATAAATCCAACGGTAAGCTCATCGAGAGTATTCGCAAAATCGCTATCACCATCAGAGAGCGGTATAAATTGGCTAGGTCAGAGTTTGCTATAAAAGCGCTATGCAGGATAAGGGCTGAAAGAATTAAACAATGCAACGCAAGACCGGGCAATGGGTTAGCAGTAGCTATTAACAGTTCTGCCCCTGCGAAAAGAGCCAGATAAATCCAACTTAACCTATAATGCCCAAAAGGCGTGGGAGTAGCAATGTTTCTGGCTTTCACAGGTTTATGGGTTCCTTTTAGTAGGGCTAATTTACGTTAAGGCGTAGTCTTAGTTGGCGGTAAGGATCAGGATTGTTATCGCAATAAAGCAACACATCAATTGTGCGAATTCCTGCCTGAGAACCGACATTAAATTGCAGAGGTTGTAACCAGAAACCTCCGTTTTCCAGATTTATTATTTCCGTTCTGGAAAGAACTTCAAGACCGTCTCGTACTTCAATCCGATAACTTACCTGCCGATTTTCCCGGTTAGTAATTCCTGCTTGAATCTCTATAGGCTGCCCCGTTACCGCGCTATAAGGATAAAATTCTGCTTTACCGGTTGACCCCAGAATATAAAATTCAGTCAAATGCTCCGAACGAGAGGATTGCAACTCTATTAGCAAAAGACTGAGGAGTACCACTATAACCAGACCGCCTACTATATAAGTAAAACGGGATGGCGATTTTTGGGCAGGTAGCCCTCTTTCCAGAGAATTTGTCTCCTTCGGTTCTTCTATTATTAACCGTGTCTGAATCCCGCGCCTGATAACAGCAATTGCGCTGAAAAGTATAACCCATAATGAAATAGAGATGGTAATAGACCACAGGTTGATGCCTTGGGGTAGTAAGTTGAGAATAAGAACCAGTAGGGCTACTGCTGTAAGGCTTAAACCAAAACTGATGGCAAGCCGCGATATCCAGTCAGGCGCAACTTCGGGGTTGAAAATTGCCTGTAACAGGGCATAACCCGGCACCAGCAACACCATAACCAGTCCAAAAGGCACCCTAACCCATGGTAAAGACAGTTGTACCACAACAGGTAGCAAAAGAGCCAGCAAGGTTATCAATAGCAAGTCATAATTATTTGACTGTGTTTTCAAACCTTTTAGCATAGGTGTGTTTCTCTTTTCAAGGAAGCCTCTTTTTCTAACTCCACCACTTGCCTGTAAATTTTGGCTGTCTCTATGGCAGTTTTCTCCCAGCTAAACAAAGCGGCTTGTTCAAGACTTAAGCGGCGCAAATGCTTTTGTAAATCAGGTTCGCTAAGTACCCACTTTATCAAGGTAGCCATTTCCACTGTATCGGTTGGACTGAACAACAAGGCAGCATCTCCCACCACTTCAGGAAGGGAAGTGGCGTTGGAACATATTACCGGAATTCCGCAAGCCATAGCTTCCAAAGCAGGCAATCCGAAACCCTCATAGAGCGAGGGGAAAACAAAGGCTGTCGCAATATTATAGAAATAAGCCAAGTCTGTATCAGAAACCCGGTCAAAAAAATCCACCTTGTCACTTATTCCTAGCTGTCTTGCCGCATCCAACAAAGATTGCCTTTCATGCCGGAACTCGGCAGCTCCAACTTTTAGCAATCTTACAGCTGGCAATTCTGTTGAAACCATGGCAAATGCCGCTAAAAGCCGCCGTATATTTTTGCGGGGATCTTCGGAGCCAACGTTTAGCAAATAGGGTATATCTTCACGTAGATTATAACGTTGATAGAAATTGGGCGGCACTTCTTTGACTCTAAAATTCTGGTGATTTACTCCTGCATATACCACTTTAATCCGGTCGGATGGGTAAGCTAAATGTCGAATAATGTCCTGGCGCGTATATTCAGAATCGGCAATTAGCATACCAGCTTTCTTCAAACCATGCGCAGCCAACCGATTAAAGAATTTATCGTAAAATTTTAAATGGGTAGTAAACTCAGGGTAGTGATTATAGCACAGGGTAATCAGGTCGTGAACCGTAACCACCAACCGCTCGACCTTTTTAAAGACTACGGCGGAGGCGTGATTCTGGGTAGTCAAATGCGTTACGGTGTTACCCACAGAGTCAGGTAATGCTACGGGGAAAGTGCTAAAAAACTTAGCCGAATCAAATCCCAGTTTTCCAACAAAAGAGGGAATGGGGGGGTTCTTAAATTCGGTTAGCCCTACTGCAACTCCTTGCCGGGTCAATTCTTGGTAAAGGCTTCGAGCATAGCGCGATAAGCCTGTGGAACTACCTTCGCTTAGTCCGACCATCCTTACAGTAAATTGGCTTGGCATATTATGACTCGTCATATTTTACCCAGTTTTCGATACACCTCAAAGGTTTTCGCCGCCGCATTTTCCCAAGTAAACCCTGCAACTCGGGCGAAACCTTCTCTTATTAGCCTTGCTCTCAATTCACTATCTATCATAGCCTTCTCAATGGCATCGGCAAGGCTTGGTACATCGTATGGGTCAACCATAAGACCAGCACTACCCACTACCTCTGGGAGCGATCCGACATTTGAGGTAACTACAGGTACGCCGCATGACATCGCCTCTAGTGGGGGCAGACCAAAGCCTTCATACAACGAAGGAAATACAAAAACTTCAGCGGCACTATATATATCCGGCAGATGTCCATCTTCTATGTATCCGGTTAAGTTTATTCGATTTTCAAGTTTAAGACGCTGTAAAGCGGTTTCCACACCTCCAGTTTTCCATTGTCGCTTACCTACGATAGTTAGGTTAAGGGCTGGATAGCGCAAGAGCAAAAGCGCATAGGCGTTGAGAAGCCCCTCCAAGTTTTTACGTCCGTTTATTGCTCCAACATATAACAAATATGGTTGTTTAATCCCATACCGCTCAAGTATTTGCCGCCTTTTCTTGCCGTCTGGTTGCGCTTTAAAATCTGCCCCCACCCCTTCCGGAATAACAAAAACCTTGTCAGGGTCTAGTTTTAAATAGCGGATAATATCTTGCCTAGAACAGTTACTGGCTGTAATAACGGCATCAGCTTTACGGGCAGTGTGAGGAAAATAGTATCTATACCGCCAATTATCCAGCCAATTATGTTTTTCGGGATAAATGTACGTAAAAGCATCATGGATTGTAACTACGCGGGCAACTCCCGCAGCATAACCAAAGAAAGGGGCAATTCCGTTTGGGTCATGAATCAGATCCAACTTATATTTTTTGGAAGCGCGGGAAAGTGCCAGATTTCCTACTGCCATAAGCGCTGGTAACAAACGGCAACCTGTTAAAGGGTAACGCTCAAAATGATTCCATAACCCTGCTTTATCTTCTTGTTCTGTGGTCAGCAATACAATATCGGGGGATTCGGGTAAGGCATAAAACCCTTTTAAAAGCTCGGTGACATAGCGCCCGATTCCGGTGGGATAGCGGTCAAGACCATAAGTTAGATAGCCAATTCTCATCAGAGCATTAATCCTGAAAAGGGGTTTTTGGATATAATCGGTGTAATTGCGCTTCTCCATTATCATATATTAGCAGAGTACCCGGCGGAAATGGCATAACTTTTTGCAAACGCTTACTCCGCAATCTGTTAAGGCTAGTATCCAGCAAGTAGCGTGTAATCGTTTCTCGTAGCTCATAACCATAAAAATCGTTATGGTTTTTTGATTCCCCCCTTGCAATTGCATAAGCGACCGAAAGCCGCTCATCAAAATCTGTCCAAACTTGTGAATATTGAATAGTTTTATCAGTCCAATCCAACGCTGCCAGTTCTGAAATAGAATAGAAAGTCCATTTATTGCTAAGCGCAGGCTCGTTTGTGACTTTTAAGATAGAAACAAACGCCAGACAGGCAATTGCAAACGCAAGCCCTACCTTCCAGACTCTAATATAGTTGTGAGGTTTCCAGTTTGCAAGGAAACGACCAACCAGCGCCACAGACAACAGAGAAATTGAAGGGAAAAGGCGATACACCAAATGACCGCCACTGCCGCTTTTATCCGCTACCCATGATAATACGCCTTGAATACCAAACCCAAGATATAAAAGCCATACAAAAGAGAGTACCGATGAATCGGGCTTTTCTTGCTTTACCAGCCATTTCCAACCCATTCCCAACCAAATACCAAACGCGGCTAACGTAATAAGCCAAGTGGATAAACTCAATAACAGGTAAACTATCGGATTTATCCATCCAATCAAATCGCTAACCGGAATATCAGGCTCTTTGGGGGTACTCAAGAATAGAGCTATAGCGCGGTCCCAGATATTTCTGAGGAATACAAGGTCGTGCGTTGCCGGAGGGTATATATAAAAGGTGAACAGGTAGGCTAGAACTAGACAGGTTAAAACTATATAGCGAAAGCGGAGCAACGCCTGATGCCACAGTTGCAACCCTCTTTTACCAACGGGTACCGCTATTACAGCAGTCAGGAATAGCGCAAAAATAAAAGAAGCTCCCATGAGGTTATTAAAGCTCATCAGGGTGTAAATTGCGAAATAAAAAAGAATAACATAAGGAATGGATTTTCCGGAGTGCCGCTGTTTTTCAAAGCTTTTCACCAAAAAAAACAGGGAAAGCAACATCAAGCTTCTGGTAAACTTTTCATGGGAACTGCGAAATAACACAAACAAAAATTCTGGCTGGGTGAAAAGTAAAAGCGTAGCAAGAATAGTACCTTTAAGGCTACCGGTAAGCTCATAATAGAGCAACCATGCCGGTAGAACTGCTAGTATGGCGGTCAAAGGATAGACCAACTGCTGTAAATCTGCAACAGCCAGACCCGTAAGGATTGTGATAAAGGTGGTGAGAGATTGGTAAGAATAGCCATTTGGATAAACTTCACCACTGTTCGGCACCAATTGCCTATTTTCAATAAAATTTCGGGTTATCTTGCTCAATACGCTAGAGTCCAACTCTGCCCAGTTCCCACCATAGCGACCTACATAATAGATGGCTAAAAGTAAAACATACCCAACCAGTGTGCTACAAACGAGATAATTAGTCGCAACTTGAGGTGGGTTGCTTCGAGGTGGTTTCTGTCTATTCAGCATCATGCGCCTGCCCTGAAGTTTGCCAATACTTCCAGAAAACTAACCCGCCTAGGGTAGCGATTGCCACTAGACAAAGCAACACAAATAATAAGTTCGTGTCAGCCCAGAGTATTTGCGCTATGCTATCCGATGAAGCCTCTTTCTCAGGTAAAACCGTAATCTGTTCAGAAACGTGACCGAGTAGCACCTCATTTTTATAGTTCAGCTTGGGAGTAAGCAACCATAGACCAGCGCTACTGGGAGTCCAGATAAATGGCAGCGAAATTTTGCTCTTGGCGGGTAGTGAGATAGTCTGCGAACTTACTAGGCGCAGCTCTTCTTGAGGGCGCGAGACCCATAGTTCCAGTTGACCCTCGGTAATATCTTCCCCCCCATCATTATTTATAGCTATTAGAACTTCATTCTGCTCCAGATAGCGTTTAGGTTGAGTGGAAAGAGCTATACTTAGCACAGGAGGGGTGGAGGGCGTGATTCTTAATGTACCATCCAAATATTCCACCACATAATTACCGGGCTTGAGGTCTGTAATACCGGGTAAAGCTTTGTCCTGAGAGTGGAAAGCCTCTCTAAGTTCAAGAATAAATCTGAAAGAACCGTTTTTAAGAGACCGAAAATCACTGAAACTAGCATGGGAAAATAGTATATCCTGTCCCTCGAACTGATTCAGCATCGCCTTAAAATCTGTAGGCTGAAAACTTGTCTGCTGTTCCTTAAGTTTTTTGCCCAAATTCTCCCACTCAGTTTGATTGGTAGGGGGTAAGGTGACAAAAGAAAAGGCTTTTACCTGCGCTTTGCGGAGTAATACTTGCGACCCATCCTGATAAACTAAATAATCTCCCGCCAAATTTAGCTGGCGAATTTCAGGAATCGTGCTATCAATTGGGGTTAGCGAGGTATAACGCCACATATCGGTATAACCATCGTGGTCAAGGTCAGTGTAGCTAATTTCCGACTGCCCATCTAAATTCCAGATTCCTCCATCCGCTTTTAACAAGTGAAGTTTATGATCCACCGGGCTGAAATACAAGTAAGGTTTTGCCTGCAAGTTAAGCGAATACTCCCCGCGAAATCCAGCTTGTATATGGGAAAAAGCATCGGCAGGAGGGGTATTTTCAAGTCCGGTAATATAGCGCCAAGGCAATACCTTTTCGCGACCTTTACTATCAGCCTGTTCCACCGTCCATTCGTATATTATCTCTGAAGTCCAGTAGGGCTGTTTTTCTACTTCCACAAAAGTAGCCGCATCCCAGTTTTGCCCTGTTACCCAACCGGGTAGCTTTTGAGGAGGCACTGCCTTTATTGAAAATTCCGGGAAGGAAATTATTTGATCTATCGGCTTTGTCCCGCAAAGGCTCACCTGATAAGTCAGGTTATGATTGTGTTCTTTTCCCCAAGCGTATTCTAGAATATTAATCGGTTTCGGAATAGACAAATCACCGGGCAATTGAAATGGTAGCGCAGCTTCAAAGCGAATCGCTGTATCGGGCCACCCATCTTTTACTCCAGAAAGGTCATAAAAAGCAAAAGGATTCTCAAAATTGGTAGAATTAAGCTCTCCCTCTTTGATTCGGTTTAAGGAATAGACAAAAAAATTGCCCGGTTTCGCGCGTGAAGCTACAAACTCGGAAATCTGAATAATTTTGCCCTTTTCCCAGTCCACCTGAATTGGGGATGCGCTTACGTTATAGCCCTTATTATAATTCCCGGCTATTTGGCTTAAATAGGGCCAGAGAAGAGCTCCGCTAATAGGAGCTTCATTTCCTTCAAAGTTTGCATTAATTTCTGTACGATACTGTCCGCTAATTGAAGGGTCTTCTGGCAGAGGAGACCGATCTTGCCTCCACTCGTATTTTGGAAAACCGCTATTATTAGGGTCACGCACATGAATCTCAAAATCAATTTGACCGTCATTTTTTAGTAATTTCTTATAATCATAAATAAAACCAGACCCATAAGAGCCTCTAAGCGAGCCATCCACCAAAATATCCAGATTGAAATTGAGCTTGCCATTTGGTTTCCACCAACCCTCCTGTGCCGTTACTCGCACAGTCCAGCGACCTTGATTTTCTAATATTCGTGGGCTACCGGCATATAGGTCGTAGCGAACGTTACCATCACCGTCCCCATCGTCATACAGATCGGCGTACTGCATTTTCCCTTCGCGATGAAAATCCAGCGCCAATTTAACCCGCTCATCGTTAGCAACCCTGATTAGCCAGAGGGAATCCTCATAATTCAGTTGCTTTTCCCAGCTTACAGCGGGCGGCAGGTCTATTCTGGAATACATTGTAATCAAGAAATTGGCGGTGGCACTTTCCGAGAGACAATCTAGTTTTAATATTCGAGGTGATTGCGCGGCTCCGCTGCAATTCAAATCTGATTGAGCCAGGGCGGTAGATTGAGTAGGGGCAGCAATGAATGTCAGAGGTAACAACCCTAACAGAGCAAGCGCTCCTATTTTTTTTGCCGAAGTTATTCGGGGAAAATTGAATTTGAAATCCTGCCTCAGAAAAACCACCGCTATCCCTACCATTAAAAGACCGCTCACAGCAGGACGGTAAAGGCGCACTATAAAGTCGCCCGAAATTTCCGGGAGTAAAAGTCGGCAAGTCGCGGCAATACCCATGCTTGAAGCGGCAAAGCCAAACAACAAACCGGGGTGAAAGGCGCATGACATCCTGAAATAGTAAAAAGCCAGCAAGGCAGTTCCGGCAAACGCAGACAATAGATAAGCTAAAGCCAGCAAAAGATTCAAATCCAAAGAGCCCAGCATATAACCACCCAGCCCAATAACCCCCACCAGCAAAAGGCGCAACAGGTTAGCCATTATAGGCAACATGGTTTTTTCAAGCGCAATCAAAGTAACGGTCAACAGCGGCTCAAGCCCTAAAAACAGGACAGTAGGAGCTAGGATTACTAGGATAGGAGCAGTTGCAAGATATTTCGAGGTATAGAAGAACTCAATTACTATCTCAGGGAAAAACGCCATAAGCGCAGAAACGCTTATCCCCAGAACTACAACCCCCTTGAAATAGATTGCTACCAGATTGGAGACAGCCTTCTTCCTATCATTAAGGTCATCGGTCGAAATTACCAAATTTCTAAGACGGGGGAACAGCACAGTATTTAGCAAGGGAGTTAGCCCAAGCGGCAAAATCCTCACCAAAGTCCACGCGATGTTGAGTAAAGCTGCCTCACCATACTGGTTCAGACTACCAAGCCACACCAGCGCATAAGTGTAATATAACGTCTGAAAAAGAGAAATAATGTAAGACTGACCGGAAATAGGCAAAGCATCTTTGATATGCAGCAGCGAAAAAAATTTCAGCAAGGGACGCGCAATACCTGTTCCCCATAATAATAATATGCCTAACAAACAGCCAAGTCCAAAAGATAGCTCAAGCGCTAATATTACAGATTTGCTGGAGTGATTCAAACCTGCTACCAGCAACGCTATAAAGGCGATGGGTTGCAGCAGATAAAGCAAGGCGGTTCGCCAGATTTGCTGTAATCCCTGAAATACCCCGCACAGGAAGTCCGCTACCACCGATAGACTAGCCGCCAAACCAACTAGGAAATATAATTCATCCCCTGTAATCAGCGACAGACACCCGCTTAACAGCAACAATGGTATCAGCACCGAAAGCCTCATAAGAAGCAAGGAGTAAAACATCCGGTTCAGTTCGGAGTAATTTTTCACGGCGTTATAGCGGGAGAGATGCTGAATTGCAGAAACGGTCAGACCAAAACCGAAAACAAGTGAAACGACTAGAAAAAGGCTTGTAAAGTAGGTGAGCCGCCCGTATTCATAAGGTATTAGATTTCGCGCTACATAGAAACCGCTGAGGGCATTTAGAAATACCATCAGGGCGCTAACAAAGGACATCAGAATAGTAGTTTTTGCCAGAGCAGTTTTTCCGTCAGGCTTAGCGATTTGCCCTCCCTGATTCTTGCTTTGTACGGTCATTTTGCTAAAAACCTATGCGCCTTTTAGGGTGGTTCTTATTGTTAGACTCAGCTATTTTATAATAAACACCGAGAGTTTGGTTTGCAACTGTTGCCCAATCGTATTTAAGAGCTTGTTTTTGCCCGTATTCACTCAAGAGCTTCTTTCGCCATTCATCCTGATATAGACTCTCTATAAGCATAGCCAGTTCCTCAAACGAATAGGGGTCAAAAAAGATGCCACCTTCTCCAATCACTTCCGGTAAACAAGTTGCTCTTGCTGCCAAAACAGGACAACCGCTTGCCATAGCTTCCACAGTTGGCAAACTGAAACCCTCGTAGAGAGAGGGCTGTATGAGGATATCGGCAGCGCTATAAAACAAGGGCAAATGCTCGTCTGCCACTTCATCCAGAAAATGTACCGCCTCTGAAACATGGGACTGCTCAATTTCACGTTTGGTTCTCACCCGAAATGCTCCGCCGGGCTTTCCAACTTTTAAGAGCATTGCTTTCGGATAGTTCTTTCGTATGTGATTAAGGGCTTGCCATAGTACGACCAAGTTTTTACGAGGCAACTCACTTCCTACATAGAGCAAGGTAGGCTGGTTTTCTGGAAAGAATAAACCAAAGCGGGTCTCAAGTTGGCTACGGGCGTAAGCTTTATCTTGTGGCGCAAAGTGTGCGTGGTCAACGCCTTGCGGAATCACTGTTATTTTATTTTCAGGTATTGCCAGATGGTTTATTAAAGTCATTTTAGTGTGAAAAGAGACGGCTAAAATATGCGTAGCTTTTCGCATGCCGGATAAAGCCAACTGGAAAATTACTTTATCAAGCAGCTTACGGTTGGTAAAATCGGAGGGGAAAAGCAAGCCTCCTAGGTCATGCACAGTCACCACTGCCGGAGTGAACCGTCTTGTCAGCAATACCTGCGCTCCCATTATCATTGGAATATGCAAAATTTCTCCTCGACAGTAGGGATATACCCGGAAAAGCTGCTGCACTTCTGCGCCTTGAAGTTGGAAGCTAGACTCCAAATTCTGCAAATTGGCTGCCAGTTGTTGTATATAATTTGTAATGCCGCCACCGGAAATGGGGCGGTTGGGATTGTAGCCCACAAGCCTTATAGCTAGAGCTTCATTTTTGGGCGATGAAGTTTTCACCGAAGTCTTTAGCATAAAAGTTTCTACCATCGAATGCGATTCCTAGACAGAAACAGGTCAAGCAAAGGTGATGCCCAAACGACAAAATCCGCAAGCGTCAGAGGCAATAAATACAAAAGGGTGCGGGGCGAAATCGGACGCTGGTAAAGCTTGGCAGTAAACCTAAGATAACGCATTTTTGAAAAAACAGAATGCGTTAACACTATGAACCAGATTGCTAGGGTTTTAGACCTGAATAATAGCGCGAACAGTGGACAAACCAGCATTACCAAGCCGATTGATACAGTTTTGACGGTTAGCCACAAGTCTTGTTTTGCACGATACTGCCACCCGTATTGCAGCAGATTGCGCAACCAGCGAGATTGCTTGCGCCGATAAACCCCTAAAGTTTCCGGGTAAACCGTGGGTATCTGGCTGACGCGGACATAGCGTATCCGAACGCCACTGCTAACCAAACGCCGTGCGAGTTGGTAATCGGTGCCGCTGGAAGCCGGGAAATTCATTCCACCGCTGCGTTCAAGAGCTTGGCGTGTAATAACCGTATTCCGACCGAGTAACCCCTGAATATAATGAGGGCTACGCGCACTTGAAACCGCATCAGAAGCCCAGAGGTAGTCCGGCAGGGGCTTGCCCAGTTGACAATCCCATGGGCGGGAAGCGCCAGTAACAGCCTGTTCTCCATTCTCTGTAACAGGCTCCAGCAAATATAGCAGCGTTCTATCTTGGTACAGGCAATCGGCATCGGTCAGGTAAATAAGTTCACCACTTGCGTGTTCATAACAACGGGACAAAGAGTGTTGTTTGCCTTCGCCGGGAAACTGTTCCAAAATAAGGATGTTCTCCGCGACATGGCGGCATGCCAGTTCTAAGGTGTTATCAGCGCCACCGGCACACAAAATAAGCTCAATATCAGGATAGGTCAGATTTTTGAAAGAAAGCAGATGCGCTTCTATATTAGCTCGCTCATTCCAAGCCGCTACCAACACACTTATTTTAGGGGTGTAACTCAGTAAAGCTTCCCGATTTATTTCGGCTTTTAACTCAGTCAATAGTCGCTTATCGCGTTGCCACAGGCGCAAATTTAGAAACGCAACCGCAGCCATGCCGACTGACAAAATGGTTTTACCTACATGCTTTTTCTGTAGCAGTTTCTTTAAAATAGAAGATTCGGGCATTTTATATATTGTCATTATAATTAGGTTGTGTCACTTCAGCCAAAATTCAGCTTCAGCTACCATCGGCCACATCTTGCCCTTCTGCCAGCGATACCGGATTTGTGATTGGCGGTTTTTGACTTCTAGGAATTCCGGGGTTTCTACCACCTTAAGAACCTGTCCCTTTAACACACACGCTACTTCAAATGTTCCGCTTGTTGCTTCAGGCAAAGGGGCTTTTGAAACGTACCCTGCCAAAAAGCGAAACGCTTTATCACACCATCCAGCCACATGCAAAACATCGCGCACATCTGGCAAGTTTAACCTGTTTCTTCCAGCTTGGCGAGCAAAGCCACTCGCCGTTTGGATACCGCCCGTATCATCTTGACCATTCAGTAATCTCTGAAGCGACCCATCCATTTTGAAATCTGCGCCAAAGGTCGCTAATTCAGCATTAGCCCGTAATATATCACCTAACGCCGCTATCCAGTTCGGAGCAGTATTGGTTGTCCCATTGGAATATACCACAGTAGGAAAACTGCCTTCGCCGAAAGACCAGCTTGTAATAAAGCGCATAATCTTTATAGCCGAATCTAGGAAACGCGCCTGCCCACTCCACCGATAGCCTTTTAGCAGAGCAGTTACACATCTGGCGTTATACAGCGGGAAATATTTTAACACCATCTGATTATCTATACTGTTCTGAGCTACCGCGCCTTCCAACCTGCCCTGTTCTTTCCCGCACTGATATTGTAATATGCGGTTGAGGGTAGGTAAAGCGTAATAGTCCACCCAACGAGACTCCCCGGTCACTTCTGCCAACAGAAAAAGGGCTTCGCAAATGGTAGCCGCCTTATTTGGTACAAAGGTGTTTTTGGCAATGTTATCGCAGAAAGAACGGGATTGTTCATCCCAGAGCTTTTCTATCAGAAACTCTTTGATATTTTGCTCGGCGCAGATGACATACTTAGGCTGGTCAATTTCCCCTAGGGCTAATGCCAAAGATAGCAACCCTATATCGCAAGCTGCTTCATGCGGTGTCCCCGCTATAGCCGGATTTCTTTCGAAGGAAGAAGCTTTGAAATTTTTACTTTTTAGCTGCCCTTGCAGCAAATCATTTCCAGCCCGACAAGCTTTCTCCAGCCATTGTGCTTGTCCAGTATTTTTCCATAGCAGCAAATACCCAAGAATTATACCCTCGTAGCGCCAATCCAAGCCGGGACCGGTATAGAGAAGGCTCTGTTGCCACCAGTGCGCCACAGGTCCACCGTACCCGCCGGGGCAGCGCATAGTTTCCAGCCAAGCTTCCAATAGGACAAGCGCGTTATCAATAGGGCTATTAGTCAGTTCGGACACGGCTCTAAGTTTTTCCAGATTATTTTTTCCAATATAGGGTTACAGATTTACAGGGCAGTTGCTTCTATCAGCGAAACAGTGGAAAGAGATGAAAGCCAACCGCTCGCCCTGTAAGTAAGCCGGGCGGCAAAGTACAAGCGGTCGAAGAGAGAAGGCAACTGAGCCTTACCAAGCACCGTACTAAAGCTATTTATCCCGGTTGATAAAAGCGTGTGAATCCCGTGTTCAGCTTCAAGCCGAAAACCTGACAGCGGCAGTCTTTTCTTAAGCTGGCGGATACCTCCCGGTTGCAATCCCAGCGGGTTGCCCTGCCATAAACGTCGTTCCGGTAATAGCCGCGCCAGTGGTCTTGAAGCAATTATAAGCAAAGTATTTCCGCTTGTAATTAAAGTTGAAAAATGGCTCAATTGTGCTTGCCAATCATCGGCTTGAGGTTCTATCCATAAGCTTGCGCCCCCAACCGCTCTATTTTCAACGCTTTCCAAACGCATATTCAGTTCTGAGAGTAATTCCTGACTATTACACAGAACTGTTTTATAGCCGTTTTTCGCAAGCAACGGCATCACAGCATCCAGCGCATACAAATACTCAAATGGGATATGTGAGACATCCGCTGTCAAGCTAAACCTCGCTGGTCTGTTCCGACTTCACTCAGCACCTGAAAATAAATTTTTTCCAAACGGGAAATGAGCGAAAGCCAGTTGTAATGCTTTTCAACTCTAGCCCGCCCTTGTATTCCCATTGTCAGACGCAGCGCATCCGATTCTAAAAGCTGTGCAATCGCTTGACTCAATTGTAGCGAATCACCCGGTTTGACCAGCAACCCATCGCTGCCCGATGCAACCACTGTACGCACACCCGGCATATCGGTAGCTATCACCGGGATTCCACAGGCTAGGGATTCCAGCAGTGCCATGCCAAAGGCTTCGCCTCTTGTTATTGAAGGAAGGATGGTGATATGCGCCAGCCTGTAATAATCCGGCAACTCTTCCTGACTAACCCTACCGACAAAAGTTATCCGAGCTTTAATTCCTAGCTCTTCGGCATGTTTCTCGTATTCCTGTCGCAATTCCCCCTCGCCTACTATTAACCCTTTGTACGAGGGCGGAAGCAACGCCATAGCATCGAGGAAAACATTGACCCCTTTAAAATAGTGGGGGCGATCCAATGCCGCTACAAGAAGCGCAATTCGATTCTGAGGCTCTAGCTTGTACCGAGCCAGCAAATCCAAACGAGGTACGCCGGGTGTAAAGATAGTAGTATCAACCCCATTTGGTAACTCACCTATGATAGCCTCACGCCCTTTAAGCAGTGGGCGAGCGTTAGAATAGGTTGCATAATCGGTGGAGGTGAAAAGAAGCTTGGCGGCGCTACGGAGGGTCATGCGCCCTGTGGTGTGGCTCAATATGTTTTCAACTACTCCTAAAACCCCCGTTAGCAATACATCTTGGTGATAAGTTATTACGAGGGGTACACCGCTCAAGACCGCGCTAAGAGCCGACAACTCGCCTCCGAAGAAGGGATAATGGAGGTGGATAATATCAAAACCTTGCAACTCTTTCAAAAGCCCCGGCAAAACCGGAGCATTCCCAATTCTTATAAGAGGTCTGAGGCGATGAATCGTAAACCCATCCCCCTTTTCTTGAGCGGGAAGCCCTTTCAATGTTCGGGTAAAAACATGCACTTGGTGACCGAGCTTACCCAGTTCTCTAGAGCTATAATAACAGACATTTCCGGTGCCGCCATGATAAGGTGGGAAGGTAGCAGTGACCTGCGCGATGCGAAGCGGTCGCCAGTTGGGGGTAGTACGGGCAGTTGTTGGAGTAACAACCTCACTCATCAACGCCACATCTTAAGCTGGAAGGCTTTATAAGTAAGCCAAAAGAGCGGATTTAGAGCTAAATCTGCAAGTTTAGCCAATGTTGGACCGCTTAACTGCCCGATACTTAGCCTCCATTGCATTTCACGGAACAAGTCATAATCATTTATCCGCCTGTATGATTTTACAATCCTCCGTTTCTGGAGTATCTCCTTGCGATGCATAAAAACCCAGCCATATGCCTCCAGAATTGAGCGAGTAGTGCCATGGGTAAACGCATAGCCCCAAACCAGTGCCTCTGCCAACAAAAGAGCCGGTAATAAAAGCAATAGAGAGCGCATTGAATAGCATTTTAATAGTAATAACAGGCGGTTGCGTTCCAGAAAATAGAGCTTGCGGGAAGAAAATTTATTGGTGTAATCATGATATATCACTGAGTCCGGTACATAGATACATTTATAACCAGACAAACGTACTCTAAGCGATAAATCGGTATCTTCTAGGTAAGTAAAGAAAGTGGGGTCAAACCCGCCCAACTCTTTCCACAACTCCGCCCTGATTGCAAAACATGCCCCTGAAATAGCCGGAACTATTGTGGAGCGATAAAGTTCGGGTTCATCTAAAGACCAACCCAGCCCTCGACAGGTGGTTATGCCGGTGAAATGCATTTCATTACCACATGTATTTGCCTGACTTGGTTGTTGCATCAGCATTATCCGGGCAGTAGTCAGTCCGGTTTCAGCCTCCTTGAAAGGAGCCACTAGAGCTTCCAGCCACCCCTCATTAACGACTGTATCGGGATTGAGTGCAACCAGGTAACGACCATGAGCTTCTTTAAAAGCGGTATTATTGGCTCCGGCAAATCCCTCATTTACCTTATTCTTTATAAGCCTAAACTGAGGGAAATGCTTCTCCACCAGTTCGGCGCTTCCATCTGTAGAAGCATTGTCTACCACTATTACTTCACAATCTGCCGGAAGCGTTTTTAGTACGGAAGAAAGACAGGCTTCTATATGATGGCTATGGTTAAAACAAACTATTGTAATAGTGGCAATCTTTGAATATTCTTGGGTATTTTGGTAAAAGTAAGCCCTTGTTTGAGGGTTTTGCACAGACGAACCCATATATCCTAACTCAAATGAATGCTTTCCTGCCAAAAACCGCTTTACCTCCTGCCGATTCCATTGGAAAGTACGCAGTTATGTTGCACCGTCTTCTTCAAATCCAAAAAAAAGGCTCTTACCGAATGAAGAATTAGCCCTACAAAGATTGATAATACACCCAGTATTATTAGCATAATAGTGATTAAAGAGTACCCCAATGCTACTTCATGGGTTTTGGAGTATATGTCAAATACTAGAAGCCCCATTATAACGCCCACCACTAGGGCAAACAAACCGGGTAACCCAAACATTAAGAGAGGGCGATGCTGTCCCATTAAACGTGCCACATTTGAAACTATCTGCATACCATGTGAAAAGGGGTTGCGCTTGGACTTTTCTTTGTAAATAACGCTGATTGGCACTTCAACCACTCGCAAAGTATGCTCTTCGATCAGAAATTGCATTTCTGATTCAACCGATAGACCCGAACCATTAAAATGTAATACCTCAATCGCGCGGCGTGAATAAGCTCTAAAACCGCTCTGTGAGTCAGTAACTGCAACATTACTTGCTAGGTTGATAAAGGAGGTTAGTAAATGCTGACCAATTTGCCGATATACTGGGATTTCACTTTTAATCGTTAAAAAGCGTGAGCCTACCACCAAATCGGCTTTGCCTGCCAGAATCGGTTCAAAAACTCTTAAAATTTCGTCTGGTTTATGCTGCCCATCGCCATCTATGAAAACGAGTGCTTGGGTACCGTTTTGCTTAGCCCACTTAAGCGCAGTATTTACCGCCTCACTTTTACCCAGATTAGTTTCATGCTTTATAACTGTTGCTCCGGCTTGTTCGGCAATATAGGCAGTAGCATCAGAGCTACCATCATCTATAACAACTACTCTTGGAGCGTAGCGAAGAGCATGAATAACCACGCTTCCGATAAAACGCTCCTCATTATATGCGGGAATAACTACAGTCAAGCTTTGAAAGTGGTTTATCCCCCATGAGGGTGAAGTAAAAGTTACCTCACCACATTCTTCAATCCTGACAGATGTGTACAAAGAATTGCTCCACAAAAACGATTTTTAATAAAAAATTAATCGTATGATTGAACGACATAACGGAAGGCTATGTTACAATCTGAAAAAGTGCGCCACACTCTTTAATGATTGGTTGAAAAGCGCGGTTTTAGTGATTGGAGCAGAAGTGAGTTGGGTGAATGCTTTTTTCTAGATGTTGTCATAGCCTTTATTACATACCTTACACCAAACTCTCTTTGTCTAAATTCTCTGCTTCATGGAGATTATATAGTATATAAGTAGTCTAATACTACCTCTATTTCATGTCATTTTTTATATTTTTATACATTTTTAATCTTTAAGGTGAATCCCACTCTAAAAACAGCGAGCGCAAGAAAATCGTTTTTGTAGTGGTGTATTTGAATAAGCCCTTCCCGAATGAACTTATCCAACAAGGGCGCATCCCGCCCAAACCCCTTTGAGAAGGGTATTATAGGAAACAATTTCTTTCTTGCAACTGCCCTGTGAAAGAGCAAAAGAGTTATTGCATAAAATATGTAGCATTGCTACAATTAAGTATAGTTGTATAGTATAAGTGGGGCTTTGTGCGGAATAACACCTACTGTATCGGCGCTTGTAGAATAAGCCATTATTGGGTTAAGGTATAACTTCCACCTTTTCACCTATTTCGCCCGAAGTTAAGGAGTGATGATTTTGATCGTCAAAGTTCTGGAAATAGATTTAGATAAGCCTTTACCATCCCTCACCAACCACGATATTGAACATTACCCACATCTTCAAATACTAGTGCGAAAACAGGGGCAGCCTATCGGTTATGCTTTTATACATGTCCGCAGCCAGTATTTTTTGCGAGAAGAGTTTATTCAGATTGAAATTGAAAAGCAATTATATGACAGCCTCAACCTTGTAGAATTGGAACGCCAACTTGGAACGCAACCGATTGGAGTTTGGAAAGATGAGACTTACAACTGGCCCAGTGTTACGGTTGGTTTATGTACACGAGGACGACCAGAGAGCCTCGAACGCGCCCTCAAATCGCTGCTGTTGCTAGATTATCCCACCGACAAGCTTGAAGTGCTGGTAGTTGATAACGCCCCACCTGATGATGCCACCGAAAAAGTGGTAGCCCGCTTTCCCCAATTCAGCTACGTGGTAGAGCCACGCCCCGGACTAGATTGGGCGCGTAATCGTGCCATCAAGGAGGCGCAGGGTGAGATTATCGCCTACACCGATGATGACGTGGCAGTTGACAGCCTTTGGCTCAAAGCTATCGTCCGCCCCTTTGAAGAACCTAATGTAATGTGCGTAACTGGTCTGGTTGCGCCTGCCGAACGTGAGACCCCCGCCCAGAAGGCTTTCGAAGAATATAGCGGCTTTGGGAAGGGCTTCGAGAAGCGCTACTACGTGCAGGGCATGCGCCGAAATTGGGCTTTCTTCCCGCTTGGCGCGGGTGGTTTTGGCACCGGGGCAAATATGGCATTTCGCAAAAGCCTGTTTGAGCAAGTGGGCGGCTTTGATGTGGCATTGGATGTAGGCACGCTCACACACGGCGGGGGCGATCTTGAAATGTACTATCGCACTATTCGCAAGGACTACACACTAGTTTACGAGCCGCAAGCGTTAATCTGGCACTATCATCGTCGCGATTACGAAGCGCTAAAATGGCAAATTCGGAGTTGGGGACGTGGCTCTTATGCTTTCTGGACTAAAGTTTTTCTGACTGACCCCGAAATGCGCTGGCTAACATTATGGTTAGGGATACTATGGTACTGGCGGCGATTCGTCAAACGCATCCTCAAACCGCATGGTTCTCATCGTAAACTCAGTGCTTGTGAAGCAATTGGCGCATTACAAGGTCCTATCTCTTACTTGATAGCTCGCCGAAAGGCAAAACGCATTGCGACTGCAACTTGGCGCGAAACCACTGTACGAAGGGGCAAACCAGAAACTGTTCTCTCCAATAGGAGTAGTTAGGGCATGGCAACTAAAATCATTGAAACTGAACTGGATAAAATCGCCGCCCTGAACCCGGCAGAACTAGATTTGGCACGGCACGATTGGCTGCAAATATTGGTGAAGCAAGTAGGCAGACCGCTCGGTTACTGCTGGCTCAAGCTAACTGCCGTACCCCCTGAGCCAAACGTAATTACCCTGCAAATCGCCTATCATGTGAGTATGCCCATTATGCTAGATATGCTACGTAAGGATTTATTGAGCCATAACAGCTTACCTCAACCTTACCTACCCAATGTCACGGTGGCAATCTGCACACGGGGACGACCTGAAAGCCTCGAACGCGCTCTCAAATCCCTACTGTTACTAGATTATCCCGCCGACAAGTTGGAAGTGCTAGTAGTTGATAACGCCCCACCCGATGATGCTACCGAAAAAGTGGTAGCCCGCTTCCCTCAATTCAGTTACGTGGTTGAGCCGCGACCCGGGCTGGATTGGGCGCGTAATCGTGCCATCAAAGAGGCACAGGGCGAGATTATCGCCTATACTGATGATGACGTGGCAGTTGACAGCCTTTGGCTCAAAGCCGTAGTCCGTCCGTTTGAAGAACCTAATGTGATGTGCGTAAACGGGCTGGTTGCGCCCGCCGAACGTGACACTCTCGCCCAAGAACTTTTCGAGCAATACAACGGGTTTGGCAAGGGCTTCGAGAAACGCTGCTACACGCCCGAAAAAAGGCGCAAGGGCGCAGCCTTCGCGCTCAGAGCCGGTATGTTCGGCACCGGGGCAAATATGGCATTCCGCAAAAGCCTGTTTGAGGTAACGGGCGGCTTCGATGAGTCGTTAGGCGTAGGTACTCCCACACACGGGGGGAGCGATCTTGAGATGTACTATAGAACTATTCGCAACGGCTACACAATGATTTACGAACCGGAAGCTTTAGTCTGGCACTATCATCGCAGCGACTACAAGGCGCTTGAAAGGCAATTAAACAGTTGGGGGCGTGGTTCTTACGCTTTCTGGACAAAAGTTTTTCTGACCGACCCCGAAATGCGTTGGGATGTGTTTAGGCTAGGAATAGTATGGTACTGGCAGCGATACGTCAAGCGCATCTTCAAATCAGAAGAGACTCATCGCAAACTACGCCTAGTTGAAGCAATTGGCGCATTACAAGGTCCTATCTCTTACTTGATAGCTCGCCGAGAAGCAAATCGTATTGGGGCAGCAAATTGGCGCGAAACCACTGTACGGCGTGGCATACAAAAACTTTAAGGTAAAATATTACTCTTGAAAACTCATAAGCCGGAAAAAATCAATATAATTGAAATTGAGCTATCCGAGCCGCTGCTCCCGCTCACTACACTGGAAAGAAACGGTGAAGTTTGGCTACTGGTCAAATTGCACGGCTTACCTGTAGGTGATGTAAAAATCCCCTATGCAATTCCACCCCTTGAGCCTGATTTTCTGATAGAAAAAATTGTAACCAAACTGGGCTGGAACATTCTGCTGCACTTGCTGGAAGATAGCCTGCTGACGCAATCTTGCTATTCTGCCGACTTTATCCCGGAAGTTACAGCGGGCGAAAAACCAGAGCGCGAACGTCTTGTCAGCCTGCTGGCGAGCCTGCAAACTCAAGAAGGAATTGAGCCACCCTGCATTCGCTGGAGGCGTGCGAAAGCTACTTGGTCGGTCACGGTGGGCTTATACACCCGCAACGGCGCAAAGCGTTTGGGTTCTTGCCTCGATGCGCTGGCAAAATTAGATTACCCTAACTTTGAAATTCTGGTGATAGACAATGCGCCTGAAGATGATTCCACCTGGCGAGTGGTGGAACGCTATAATTCGCCAAAGATTCGCTACATCGTTGAGCCGCATCCGGGCGTTAGTTGGGCGCGTAACCGTGTTATACGGGAAGCGCAGGGCGATATAATTGCCTTTACTGATGATGATGCCCGCCCTGACCCGCTTTGGTTACTCACGTTAGTAGCTTACTTACAGCGTCCCGCCACCAGTCTAGTGTTAGGCGCTACCTACCCATTGGAAATTAATAACGAAGCTCAGCTACATTGTGCCTTTAATTGGGGACATGACAATGGCTTTGTTCGCAAGGAATATTCGCAGTTAGCACAAGACGTTCCGGCTAACCTTTTCAATGCCAATACTTATGGGGTAGCCTATAGCCTAGCAGCTTGGCGAGGTGTATTGGAAAGATACGGGGGCTTTAATGTAGTGCTAGAAGACGGCACATCTGATACCGATTTATTTTACCGTATGGTGCGCGAATACGAAACAATCATGTACGAGCCTTCTGCATGCGTCAGAATCAGCTATCCCGATGATTTCCAATGTCTGATAAACCATGAAATTCTGGGAGCAAACGGCTTTTTCGCTTTCCTAACCAAGCGCTTTATCAAAGAACCTTCTAACCGACTCGCTGTCTTGAAAGAGAGCATTGCTGTTTTTTTCAGGTGGTATCTACAGAGCCTTGCCAAAGAATTTGGCCTTGCCGAACTAACTACTATTGCCCTGCGCCTGAAAAAACTTTCTCCAGAGCAACGGATTTTACTCTCTTCAATTAAGGGTGCGCTATCCGGCCCGCGCAATTATCGCCGCGCCGTAAAACGCGCCAAAGAAATTACTAATATTTAGGCAAGGGCGCATTCCGATGATTCCACGTTGGCTTTGGTAAACACGGGGAATAGGCGCGTAGGGGTGTACCAAAACCAATTGTTATAATCTAGGAGTTCTAATCTTAAATGTCCACCAAAATTGTGACTGTAGAATTGAGCAAGCCTTTACCGAATACAATCGAAGGAGCGGAAAACTACGACTCCGTTTGGGCAATTGCTATGCGGGAGGGCGTACCTTTAGGGGTAACGGTTATTGATAACGGGCATATGCCTGTTTCGCAAGAATTTTTACGCAGCGAAATAGTGCGCCAGATGAATTGGACGTTGACAAGCGGCAAAGATTTCCGGGATAAAGCGCAATTTGAAAAGCCGCTTCCGCCCGAATTTGCCGAAGAACCAGAACTGGCAAGGCTGCTGCCCACCCTGAAGCCGATTGTTGGACAAACCCACTTCCTGAGCATTATCGTCTGCACTTATGACCGCCCGGACGATTTGCGCCGCTGCCTACAAAACCTAATTAAACTAGAAGCTGGCAAGCATCGCTTTGAACTAATCGTTGTGGATAACCATCCTTCTTCCGGCAAGATTGCACCGATAGTAAAAGAATTTACGGGGGTACGCTACGAACCGGAACCCAGACAGGGCGTATCCTATGCCCGAAACAAAGGTTTGCGAGCTTCAAGAGGCGATATTGTAGCCGTCGTTGATGATGATGTAGTTGTAACGTCCGGTTGGTTGCGCCGAATCCTAGCCCCTTTCAGCGATGAACGGGTAATGTGTGTCAGTGGATTAGTTTTGCCGCTGGAACTGGAATCCGATAGCCAAGAAATGTTCGAGAAATACGGCGGATTGGGGCGCGGTTACGTCCCGCGAGTCTTCGGCAGCGAATTCTTCAACACCAAACATGTGGTACAAAGCTGGGAACTTGGCGGTACTGCCAATGTGGCGATTCGCAAGAGCGTTATACGCGAAACCGGGATGTTTGACGAAACACTAGGTACTGGCTCCCCTACAGGAGAGGGCGAAGCCATTTATATGTTTTACCGTATTCTCAAGCTTGGGCATCTTTGCTACTACGAACCTGCCGCCTATGTCTGGCACAAACACCGCAATAGCATGAAAGCCTTGCGTAAACAGCTATATGGTTATCTCAAAGGACAAGTTAGTTACCAGTTACGCTGTCTGATTAGTGACAGAGATAAACGAGTTTATCATAAGCTTTTCTACGATTTACCATTGTGGTATGCTAAACGCATTTACCGAATCTTGCGAGGACGTGAAAAATACCCCATGCAACTAGTGATGGTGGAAATGGCAGGGTTGGCGATGGGTGCGCCCGCCTTTATAAAATCCAATCGGATGCACCGCGAATTGAACGGAGCAGGTACTAACCCGATTCGCCCAGAACTTGTTGATATTTAACCTTTGTCAGATTTATCATGGGACATTGGTATAGTGTTGGATTACAATATTCTTTAACGCTGTCATATTCGCGTGGGTGAGTTCACCCTGATACTGCGCCTTTTGCGGAGAGGTGCGATACACCTCTGAAAAGATTTCCAGAGCCGCCAGATATGAACCTGCCGGGTTCGGATGCGAACCATCCTTATCGTGCAACTGAATGGGACGGGCAGAGTGATAATTGGTTTGCCAGAGGTCGCCTACTCGCGCAATACTTATCGGCTCGCCGATGGAAGCAGACATGGCGTTTGCCGCTTCTTCATACCATAACCGCAAGCGCGTTTGCATCTCATCGGAGTTTGCGCCAACCCCATCCGTATTTACGACATTTGTGCGCCAAAGCCGAGCATCCCGCGCCCATGTTTCAAAAAGAATAATTCGAGCATGCGGGTTGGATTGCTTGATAAGCCGGGCTAAACCCACCGCTGCGGTAATTGACGAGCGTTGAAGAGTGGGGTTTGCACTTGAATAAGCCGGAATTTCGCTTTGCTCCTGCAAAATAACGACTTCCCATTGTTTCTCACCGGATTTTATTAACGCTTGCGCTGCGGGGTCTGCCAAAAAAAGATTGAAGGTGTAACCGCCGGGCGTATATGCGCTAACCGCAGGACGGTCATAACCGGCGCTATCTGCAATATTCTGAAAAAGAGTAGGTAGTGAATTGTTAGAAGTATAACTATTGCCTAAAAATAGTATTGCCATCCCGGTTTCTTTGGAAGCATACTTATACCAAAACGAAAGTCCCAGTAAGGGAAAAGCAAAAAATATAACCAGCGCCACCAATATTGATTGTCGTGTAAAACTGCCAGATTTCATCTTTAGGCTTCCATCGTCTCAAACCTCGTCTTATTTTTTAATTATACTTAATTTTCCCAAATAAACATTACAGGAAGCCTAACAGCCTTATTAATTTTTATTAGCATATACTGCGTTTAAGCTCCTTCCCAACAAAAAACCCCTTCCCGAAGACAAACGAAAAGGGGCTAAAATAGCTTAAACAGGTTATTTGATTGTCAGAATGGTACGACCTGTTATTTCTGTATGCTGACCATAAATAGCGATTACATAAGAACCTGCCGCCAGCCCGGTGGTATCCACCGTCAAGCTGCCTACGCCCTTATCATTGGCTCTACCATTTGCTAATGCCGTACTCTGACCGTTAGGGTTGGTAATCCAAGTGCTCAGCAAATCACCTGCGATAAACATGTCGCCTGTCAAAGTCACTAGAGTTCCGGCGTTCACAGCGGTTTCGCTTGGGGTTAACGGCATAACCTTGCCGTCAGTCTCATTGCGATTGTCACTTGCAAAGCTGACTTTTACGGTATTGCTGGTGCAAGTACCGTTGGTTATGCCTTGTGTCCTGAAATATCCAAGAGCGCTAGAGAAATTATAGATACTATCCGCTGTAAAAACCGGTAGATCCTCCCCGGTAGTATATTTCAAGTAGTAAAAGAAACTCAGTTCCTTACCTACAGCAGGCATATTATCTGGGTTCGGGCGGAAGAAAACCGTACCGCTCAACGAGTTGCCCGGTTCCAAAGCCGGTAAATTGATTCTCAGCAAGCCCGCTTCAACTGAGTTTACCCACATTCCGGGATCGGAGAAAGTAGTGTAGCCCGTCACCAGCGTAGCATCGAAGGGCATTTCGATGTGTTGGTCAAAACTGCGACCATTCCCCTCGTTGGTGATTTTGAAAGATGCGCCCACCACCGTTTCCTGAGCAGGTTTCAAAGAACGGTCTGGTACAACCGCCATATTACAAATCATAGAAGCTTGTTTCACAACAGGAGTTTCGGAAAAATTCGCCTTAGTTAAGGGGCTAAAAGCAGCCACCATAAGGCTCAATAATAGCGATAGTACCACGAAAATTCCGGGCGCTACCAACCGATGGGAACGTTGAATCTTCATAAAATCAATACCATCCTTTCCGCTCGAATACCTGTCGCAGCTAGGTAACTCCTCTGACATTGGACAGGTATAAGTTAATGAAGCAAAACCCTATTTATACCAAAGCATATACTCGTTATGTATATTTAGTTAATACACATAACACCAATATCATTATAACTCGTTTTTTCATTTAAATATTAATTGCAACATTACAAAGTAATTAAATTTTTTTTAATGGCTTAATTGGAATTTACCCTAAAACAGATTGAGCGGTTTTTGACAGTTCAGGACAAACCGGAAGTCTTAACAAACGAAGTCCTGTCTTTCAACATCTCTAATCTTTATTGGCGTAGGGTTGCCTACGTTAGAAACTGGCTAAAGCTCTGCAATGGCAGGCTCGAAAGCACCATTGCTTTTTATTGACCCAGTATTTAGCCCATCTTGATTTACTAAATGAGAAAGTTGGGGTTTTCAGTGCAGTAACTGTGCCGTGTTGGAATAACGGCAGTGTCAAAATGAGCGATTCAAGGTTAATGTCGGATTATAGAGCTGCTTTTTTGCTGAAAAGTTTATAAAGTTAGATTTAAGTGTTGTTATAAAATTAGACTTTTTTATAATTATGTTCTTTATTCTTTTAGAGTGTATTTAGAATCATTTAGATTTATTGTAGGGGATTTACAAATTTTCGTTTAAATGTTAATATGGAATCAGGCTGTTATAAAGCTTTTTCTTTATATTTTTAGGTTCCACTTAGATTAATTCTAGGTAAGTAGCAAGTGGAACATTATATGCGGCAATTATTTTATTATAAGATTCTATTAGCAATCTAATTCGACCTAAAGCAATGGCTCATAATCCTTCGTTATAGCAAGCATCACTTTGGTTTATAGTTCTGTGGTTTAATAGACATATCTTTTGATTCGACCTACTTCAACGGTGCGGTAGGTTGCGTTATGTTCTCTATCTCAATGGCGCGATAGAGAAGTTTACCGCCACATTATGTAATCAGGGGTAGCGCTAATCCGCTACCCCGCTTATTTTACGTATGCCAAATTTTGCCATAAAGGAAATAGGTGACATGGTGGTTCTTGTTGTTAATGAAACTCCTGCCTTACGAAAAGTCGTGCGTACATTCTGTGAATTGCAAGGATACGATGTGGTAGAAGCCAGTCATTCTGGTGAAGCTTATTCACAAGCAATTGAATACAAACCGCAGATTGTGGTAATGGATAACATTATTGACTCAAGTCATTGCATTGGTGTTTGTAAGAATATTCAGGCAATTCCGGGTTTGGAAACCACAGAATTTTTAATTTTTACTGATTTTGAGAATGAGATAGTAGATACTTCTGGTATCCAGCTAAAAGGAGTTATCAGCAAGCCTAACATAGTACCTAAGTTGAGAAGTTATTTCCCCACCTTGAAATAAAAAATACTCCTCCTAATACCTCCCCGCCACCAAGCAGTCTAAAACAAAAGTCGGACTACCCACCCGGCTTTTTTATTTATTCATTTCATGGCGAAATGGGCGCAATTACGCTTCGGGAGAAGTTTCTTCTTTTTCAGTTTCGGCACAGTCTTTTTCTTGCAAAATCTGGTAATAAGTCACTTTGCGTTCTGCCATCTCTCTGAAAATAGCATCGCGCTCGGCTACTTCTGCAAGAACCTGGTAACGAACGCGCCAGAACAGGAAAAAAACCAGCCCCACCGGTGGTGTGATTATACCGATAAAAGCCCATAGCCAGCCCTGCATCCCGCGCTTGTCCGCTTCTACCATCATCCACACCGCCTGAACGAGCCATGCCAACATTAGCGCCAGCAAGCCCGTCATCGCGCCGATGTTCTTCAGCGCCTGCTCCCAATCCATTAGAAGCCTACTTTATGATACGCAAATGGTCGCGTTTTCGTTCGCTCTTTTTCTCAACGTTAGAATTTGCTTGCTGTTCCACGCGCTTTTCAAGCTCTTGAAATTCGGCTTCCTCTTCGTTGGAGCTATCCTCATCTTGGTCAGGCATGGGCGGGTGATGTAATGCCTCAAGATAGGCAGTTTCTATCGGTGGTGGTGGCAACAGGCGCGTTTCCAAATCTTTTACGGTAACTTCCTCACCGTAAACGCCTAAAATTTGTTCCAGAAATTCTTTAGAGTCAATTATAGTGTAGCGGTAGCCTTGCTCGGTTAGGAACAATTGGCGGTTGCTGGCAAAATCCTGATCGCGGGTATCGCGTGTCACAATCGAATAGAAGTAAGCGGGCAACCCGTTTGATTTAGGGCGCAAAATACGACCCAAGCGTTGCGCCTCTTCTTGTCGCGAACCGAACAAGCCGGAAACCTGAATCGCCACATTCGCATCTGGCAGGTCTATAGCAAAATTGGCAACCCGGCTTACCACCAGTGCCTTGATTTCGCCCGATTTAAATTTTGAGTACAATTTGGCGCGTTCTGTGTTGGGAGTTTTTCCGGTAATCAGGGGTGCTCCAATCATGGCGGAAATGCGCCCTAATTGCTCCAGATATTGCCCGATAACCAGCACATGATCTTCGGTGTGCTTTCGCAGAATAGCGTTTACCAGAGCATATTTTCGTGAGCTTATGGCAGAGATGCGATATTTGACGCGGTTATCTTCTTCCAGCACATACTCCATCCGTTCTTCTTGCGGTAGATCGGTGCGAATCTCGTAGCACTCAGCGGTGGCAATCCACCCACTTTCTTCCAGTTCTTTCCAAGGCATATCATATTTCTTTGGACCAATAAGGGAAAATACATCGGTTTCGTGATTATCCTCGCGCACCAACGTAGCGGTAAGCCCCAAACGGCGACGTGCTTGTATTTCGGCGGTAATTCTGAAAACCGGAGCGGGTAGCAAATGCACCTCATCATAGATAATCAAACCCCAATCGTAAGCGGTAAACAATTGCAAGTGGGGGAACGCTCCCACTTCGCCCGTTTCGCGATTAACCGTCATAGGGCGGTAGGTAATCATTTGGTAGGTGGTGACAGTAACGGGCTTGATTTCTTTCTTATCACCAGTATATTCACCCACCTGATCGGCGGTAAGTGTGGTTTTATCCAGTATTTCGGTAATCCATTGGCGCACCGCGATGGTGTTGGTAGTCAATATGAGAGTTTGGGCTTGCACCAAATCCATCACGCCCATACCCACGACGGTTTTACCCGCACCGCAAGGTAACACTATTACCCCGCTACCGCCGCTAGAACTACCACCCGCATAAAAACTGCCCGCCGCATCCATTTGATAATCGCGCAAACCAAAGGCTTTACCGCTTAGGGTAACATTTCGCAGCGCCACCTCCAACCGCTCCCCATCCACATAACCCGCAAGGTCTTCGGCAGGATAGCCGAAAGCCACCAACGCCTGTTTTACAAACCCCCGCCGCGCCGGGTCAATTTCAATGGTGTGTTCGTCCAGCCGTTTCCAGACATATTCCGAAACGCTTTTGCTGCGTTCCACCTCCGTAATTAGTAGCTTGTCCGTGCTACGCAAAACCATACGCCCGTTATCTACTTCCAGTTTGATGCGCCCATAGCGGGAGATATAATCTTTAATATCAACTATGATATTGCCGGGCAAGGGGAATTTGCTGTAGCGGGCGAGAGCTTCCACGATTGAATCTGCACCCATGCCCGCCGCCGCCGCATTCCACAGAGATAATGGAGTTATCCGGTAGGTATGGATATACTCAGGGCTTTTCTCCAGTTCGGCGAAACGGCTCAATTCGTTTCTGGCATCCTCATACTGAGGATTATTTACTTCCAGCAAAACGCTCTTATCGCTTTGGATAATCAGCGGGTTTAACGGGTTATAGGTTTGATTCACGCTTATTTACCTTTTCAGTTTTTTTTAGGTTTCACTGAGAATTATATCATAAGGTTTTGGTGAATAAATTTACACATTGCTAATTGACAAAATGCTCAGAAACCTATAGGCTAATAGGGTAAAACCCTCGCAAAGTTTCTCAGTTTCTATATTTGAAGAATACCGGGATTCTCCCCATACTTCAAACCAACCCGATGGTCTGGCGAGCGGTTTATCAATAAGCGGTTTCCGGTGATTGCGTTTTTTTAATCACCCCCCGACGATACCCGGTGCCTGAGTACGACTCAGTGGCTGGCGCGTCGGTTTTACCGAAAAGTTCTGTTTTTGATATGCAAAGGAGAAATGACCCATGGCAGGTCTAACGCTCGAACACGTGTACAAAAAGTACAGCAACGAATTTATCGCGGTTAAAGACCTTAACCTCGAAATCAAAGATCAGGAATTTCTGGTTCTGGTAGGTCCTAGCGGTTGCGGTAAATCCACCGCACTTCGCATGGTAGCGGGCTTGGAAGAAATCTCATCCGGCAACCTCGTAATCGCGGGCAAGCGCGTCAATGATGTACCCCCCAAAGACCGCGACATCGCGATGGTATTCCAAAGCTACGCGCTTTATCCTCATATGAGCGTTTACGATAATATGGCGTTCGGGTTGAAGTTGCGCCACACCCCCAAAGACCAGATTAAGAAAAAAGTGCAGGAAGCCGCCGATATGCTCGAAATCGGTCATTTGCTAGATCGCAAGCCGAAACAACTCTCCGGTGGTCAACGCCAGCGCGTGGCGCTTGGTCGAGCTATCGTGCGTGAGCCGAAAGTGTTCTTGATGGATGAGCCGCTCTCGAACCTTGACGCTAAATTGCGCGTAGCCACCCGCACCCAGATTAGCAAATTGCACCAGCGCCTGATGACCACTATCATCTATGTTACCCACGACCAAACTGAGGCTATGACGATGGCTGACCGTATCGTGGTTCTCAAAGATGGTATTTTGCAGCAAGAACCTGACACCCCGCAAAACCTTTATGACTTCCCTGACAATATGTTTGTCGCTGGTTTCATTGGTAGCCCGCCCATGAACTTCTTCGATGCGGTTCTCACCGGGGACAGCCAAACTCAGTTTCTCGATGCCAGTTCTTTCAAAGTCAAAGTTCCAGAGCAATTCAAGCGTGACCTCATTCCTTACCTCAATAAGGAAGTAGTTATGGGTATTCGTCCTGAGCATATCAGCGACCAAGCTCTATCCGGGCAAGATTCAAACGAATTCAGTACCGCCAACGTGAAGGTGGAAGTGGTTGAGCCAATGGGTAGTGAAGTTTATGTGTACCTAGCCAGCGGCAAGCATAGCTTTATCGCCCGTCTCGACTCTCGCACCCGCACCCGCCCGAACGATGATATGAAGGTAGTGTTTGAACTGAACCAAATACATGTGTTCGACAAGATAACCCAAAAATCGCTGGTGACACGCCACAATGTAGAGCGCCCTAACCGCGGTTAAGGATAAGCATAGGGTCAGGCAAGGGGTTTTAGAACTCCTTGCTTTTTTGTTATTTAACACACTCTCCGGGTCTATCCCAAGTCCTAGTAACCTTTCCTCCTATATTAGCTCAACCAAACCCTAGCCCCTTCAAGTATGACATGTTGAAGGACTCCTCTATATGAGTTACAATTTGTCATGCTGAAATTACCCGACAATTTTAGCGATAGCGAGGGGAAAATGGATCGATTTGCCCGCACCGGTTACAGCGAGGCTGAGGTGGAGGCAGTTGCCGAACGTTATCTGCAACAGTGCCACACCGAAGAGCAAGAACTGCTCAATAATAACCTTCTGGACGAACCCACCTTAAATTCGCGCCTAGAAGAAGTACGCGATAAAATCAAGGTTACTCAGGATTACTTGGCGCGTCTGCGAGGCGAGGAGGTTCTCGACCCAGACGAGGCGAGGCTACGCCACGAAATCGAAACCGATAGCGCACGCGGTTTAATTGCAATGGATACGGTGTATAACTACCTGCGCCCGGACATTCATCAGTTTGAACGGGGTGAGGGCGTTGTGCAAGGCAACAAATTTATCCTGCAACGCAAGGAAGGTCGGCTGAGCCTACAAATCCCCTTGCCCGGTTTCGAGCCGCTAGATGAGGATGAGAACCCGCCGCTGCTGACCGAACATGAGGTTCGGCGTGAAATGGCGATGGTGACAGTCACGGAAATTGCCCGCGCCGCTCTAGGCGATTACGCCGCTCGTGTGATGCACCTGCTCTTTGAGATTGCCAACGATTACCCGCACTGGCGCACCCCCAATATTACCTTCTCCGTCAACGATTTTCTCGACCGTTTAGGTTACGCCCGTGACAAGCGCGGCATTCACTACAGCAAGAACCGCCGTTACCTGATGCGAACGCTGGTGGCATTGCTGACCACCCAGATTGCGGCAGAACGCCCAGTGTACGACAAGGGCAAGAGCTATCGCGCCACCGTTTTGCAAGCACTACTGACCAGCATCCGCACCCTCTACGATAACGAGGAAGAAGCGAACCGCAACCTCTCCACTTGGGAATTGTTCGAAAAAGGCGTGCCGGGCGATATTATTCAGGTGCAAATCGGGCAGGAATGGTACGAAGGAGTGCGACGGCGAGACGGCAGACCGGGCAACAATTATACGCTAGTACCACGCCTCGCCGAACCTAAGACGCTGGCAAACCCGGTTCACACCCGCACCGAAGATCGTATGGAAAGCTATCTTTACACCCGCTACAAAGAGTTAAAATACAGCAAGCTGAGCATTGGGATTGCGCGAAGCACTGCGCTGGAGAAAGCGGGTATCACCACCAAAAACGTGACCCGCGCCACCCAGATTTTGCAAAAGGCGTTGGACAAACTCCAATCGAAAGGGGTCATCACGGGCTACAGCCCACATCCGCTCCCCCTTCGCTCCAACGAAGTGTTCATGGTCGAGCTAAACGAATCAGCTTTTTACCAGCGCCGCGCCGCCGATAAGAAATAGCGCGAGATGGCAGACCTTTGAGGAACACCGAGATTTTTCAAGCGTCTGCACAGGGACAAACGAAAAGACAATAGGAATAGTTGTACATGTATCTGACAACCATCAATTTGTAGTGGTAAGCTAACAAATTCTGGGCAATTGTTCGCCAATCTGCATATCAACTACCCGAGTACCGCCAATGCCTGTTTTTGCTACCACCACGCCGGGATGCTGCGCCACAACCGCGCCAATTACAACCGCGCCTTCGCCATGCGGATGCTTTCGCATGCCTTCAAGCAATTTATCCGCGCTGTGTTGAGGCACAATTGCAATAAGTTTGCCCTCATTGGCTACATGCAAGGGATCCATCCCCAGCAATTCACAAGCGGCTGCCACCTCCGGCTTAACTGGAATTTTCCGCTCATCAAGGCTGATACCTACCTGTGAGGTTTTGGCAATTTCGTTCAGAGTTGCCGCCACTCCGCCTCTAGTAGGGTCACGCAGCACATGAATATCGCTGGTAATTTCTAGCATCACTTCCACCAAACCATTGAGGGCTGCCGAGTCGCTGGCAATAGTTGTTTCAAATTCCAGACCTTCGCGCACGCTCATAATAGCCATACCGTGATCGCCAAGCGTACCGCTGACAATTACCACATCGCCCGGTTTGGCGCGGTTTGGGGCAATGTTAACCCCATTTGGGATAAGCCCGATGCCACTGGTATTGATATAGATACCATCGCCATGTCCTTTTTCCACCACTTTGGTATCGCCTGTTACAAGCATAACCCCGGCTTTTCGGGCGGCTACTGCCATATCTTCTACAATTTTATGTAAAGCTGCTACGGATAAGCCTTCCTCGATTATAAAACCCGCGCTCAAATAAAGGGGAGTAGCCCCGCTCATTGCCAAATCATTTACAGTGCCGTTTACTGCCAAATCTCCGATGCTACCACCGGGAAAAAACAGCGGTTGTACTACAAAAGAATCGGTGGAAAAAGCCAACCGCCCACCCAAAACTTCAAGCACAGAAGAATCGCCCAACGCTTGTAGGGTCGGATTCTTGAAAGCGGGTAGGAAAAGATGTTCCACCAATTCGGCAGATAATTTGCCGCCCCCGCCGTGTCCCATCACTATGTTAGGATAATCTCGCAAGGGTAACGGGCAACTCCAACCTTCAAAATTCAACTCATCGGTCATTTTCTTACTACTTCCAGCTTGATAAAGCGACCATTCTGATAATAGGCAGCACATGCGCCCTCTGAAGAAACCATTGTTGCCCCTAGTGGCTTGCGGGGAGTACATTCTTTGCCAAAGGCAGGACATTCGTTAGGCTTGAGCATCCCCTGAAGTACCTCACCGCTATGACACAAATCCGACTCTTGGGTTTGGATGTCATGCACCGCAAATTTAATAGCAGCATCAAAATCGCGGTAACTTTCGCCCAATTTCCAGCCGCTGGCAGGTATCAGCCCAATTCCGCGCCATTTCTGATCGGTAACATCAAAAACCTGTTTCAGCAAATTCTGAGCAGCTACATTGCCCTCATGATTAACAGCCCTCTCATAAGCGTTCTCAACCTCGGCGCGTCCTGCCTCCAATTGTAAGATAGTGCGCCGAATTCCTTCCAACACATCGAGCGGTTCAAAGCCGGTAACAACGATTGGTGCTTTATATTTTTCCGCCAGCGGTTCATATTGCCAGTAACCCATTACACTACACACATGCCCTGCTGCGAGAAAGCCCTGCACCCGGTTATGAGGAGAGTTAAGGATTGCTTCGATGGCTGGTGGCACCAGCACATGTGACACCAACATTGAAAAATTCTTCAACCCCTGTTGCTTTGCCTGAAAAACGGTCATTGCATTGGCGGGAGCAGTAGTTTCAAAGCCAATGCCGAAAAATACCACCTCTTTTGTGGGGTTCTCACGGGCTAATTTCAGAGCATCCAATGGGGAATAGACGATACGAACATCCCCTCCCTCGCTTTTCACTCGAAACAAATCTTTGGAACTACCGGGAACCCGCAACATATCGCCAAACGAGCAGAATATAACTTCAGGGCGGGAAGCAATCAATAAAGCCTTATCTATCATTTCCAGCGGGGTAACACAAACAGGACAACCGGGTCCATGAATCAGTTCGATTTCAGAAGGCAAAAGCTGGTCAATACCGTTCCGAATAATGGAATGGGTCTGCCCACCGCATACTTCCATAATTGCCCATTTGCGGGTGGTAACGCGGCGTATTTCATCCAGCATTGACTTTGCTAAATTTTCATCGCGAAATTCGCTCAAATACTTCATAATTACTACTTCTATACCTTAAAATCAAGCTCTTCTTCCAGCAATCCTATTTCCTGAAAGAGCGCCAGCGTTTCTAGCGCCGATTTTTCGTCAAGCTTAGTTATAGCGAAACCTACATGCACAATCACATAGTCGCCAACCTGAATATCCGGTAAATATGCTAGGCAAACTTCCTTTTGTATTCCGCTAAAATCCACCTTACCCATACGCATATCGCCCACTTCGTAGATCAGTTTAACCTGACCCGGTACTGCCAAACACATATCTAGCTCCTTCTATGATTTTACAGCCGGAATAATTCTATAGTTAGCGAACTATTTTACCCTATTTTCCAGATAACCACCCGATTGTTGCCGGAATCGGCAATAACCAAGAGGTCGCGATGCAGATGCAAGCCATAGGGCCAGCACAAAGTGGAGTGAGTAACAGCTTTCCAGTGATTTTCACCGTTAGCATTAAAATTTGGTTGCCCGATTACAGCCTGCGCTTCCGCAAAACAACCCTCGACAGGCAAACTATCCCAGATTAGCACCCGATTGTTGGCGGTATCAGCTACGGCTAAACGTTTGTTATCACATGTAATGCCGTAGGGAAAACGCAAACGCTGTGCGCCCTGTGGCACATACGGCAATTCAAGCCCTGTTTCAAAGTTGGGCTGCCCTAGTACCAGATTTGCGGGTTTATCTTCTGATGGAACAGGCGACCAGCCTAACACTCGATGATTCCCTGCATCCGCCACATATAAAACATCATCGGTTCCGGCAAAATCATGCGCCCAACGGAAAGAAGCCGCGTTTAGTTGGTCGCCTCGGTTTTCCAAACCTGTTAGGGAAGAATCCTGTCCCAGAATCAATGAGGGAGGTTGCCCTGGTTCAGGCAAACCCTGCCAACCCAACACACGCCGATTTCCGGTGTCCGCTACATAAAAACGACCGCCGCAATAGCCCAATCCATAGGGCCAGTACATTCCGGAGGCACTGATTGCGTTTCCGCTGTTCGGTTCGATTAGATCTAGGTCAGGTTGTCCGAGGGCGTAATCGGGGGAAGTATCGTTTTTCTGTGGCACTTCATTCCAGACCAACACCCGATGATGCCACGCATCCGCCACATACAACCGACCTCCCCAGACTCCTACCCCTGTTGGCAGATGTAAACCATTTTGTGCGCCGCGCCCACTGGCATTAGTACCTTCAGTGAAAAAATCGGGCTGGCACAATACCACATCGGCGGGTTGCCCGTCATGGTCAGGAAGGTTATGCCAAATTAGAATGCGATGGTTGCCCGAATCGGCGACCACCAGTAGCTTATCATCCATAAATACGCCGCGTGGACCGTACATCTGAGAGGGGGTGGGGTGAGCATCCGGCAAAGCTAAACCGCCCGGCGAAGTTGCGCCTAACCAAAGCAAGGGTTCCATTAGGGCATCACCCATATGTAATCCTCTATAATCCCAATCTGCACGCTTTCCAGTCCTTCTTGAGGTGCAGTCAGGCACTGCCCGGTGAAAGCATCATAGCGATGCCCATGCCAAGGGCAAGTAAGAGTGCCATCTTCTAGGTCAATTACAGCGCGTTCCAACGATAAGCCTTTATGAGCGCAGCGATTGCGGAAAGCGCCCAATTGCTCCCCAATTTTCACCAGTAAAAAGCTGGAATCGCCTATTTCAAAGCAATATGGCTTGCCTTCCGACACCTCTTCGAAAGCGGGTCCTTTTAACCAACCGCTCTTTTTCGACTTCTGAAGCGAGGCTACCTGAATCAGTCCTTTTGCAGGTTCCTCCGGTATTTCTATTATATTTATAATTTCCGGCACATGTTCCTTGAGCGTTTCTTCCACTAAATTACGCAAGGTGGTGGCAGACTCGGAACGACCTTTGCATGCTCCCAGCAACTTCAAATAGAGTGTACCTTCTTTGACTTCCAGTGCTTCCACCCCACCGCTATGCAATTGCATGTAGGGTCTGACCAATTCCAAAGCCCTGTTCACGCGAGTTGTCATATCAATCTTTATCAGGTCGTGCATCACGAAAAGGGCATAGACCGCAGGGTCGTCCACCAATTCAAACAACAATTCTTTACCACGCGGGTCAGCTTTTAAGCGTTGTATTATTTTGGTGAGACCATATTTGTGAAATTCTTCAATCGAATTTTTCAGCGTCAGCGCTTTTAGCCGGTCTTCACGGCTGAAAGTGTCGATTTCCTTGAAAGCAAGGTCAACTTTTTGCGCCAGCGCTTCAAATTCCTTATTAGTAACGGTTGTATCGGTAGCAATCATACTAAAAACCTCTCAAAATATGGTAGCCTGTTCCAATGACTCTTCCACCTTCTGCCGGAATAGCTCGGTAAAAACCTGTTTTGCCATGCTTATCAATACCTGCTCAACAGAACCTTGCAAAGTAATATCGTTTGTAAGGTTGCGTTTGGAAAGGGCTTTGAGAATGAAACAAGCTCCAGCCACATTATCCAGCAAAAAGTCTTGAAAGATTGCGTCCACATATTGATTTAACCAAATGCCATCGCCCTGTTGGTTTTCCCTTAGCTTTTGCAAAGCGTTTTCCGCTCCGGCGTTACGGTGTGCCAACCGCTCAGTATAGCGTGCAACCGCCGTAACCAGAAGAAAATCAAACTGCTGTTGCTCATGAATTTCCATTGTCTAAACCCGCTCCGGCAGTCTGATGCAATTCAAGTTGTTCTAGTAGCCCGGCTACCGAAGCGGCAGCTTCTGCTTCCCCGCAACTCTCAAATAAAGTTATAGCTTCTTGTAATTTTGAAATAGCGTGGTTAAATATACCCAAATGTGACAGAACATTGCCCTGATTTGCCAACAACCGAGCATAACCCGCCGGGTCGTTTTCGCGACTCCGCACCCCTAATAATTCCTCGTAAATTTCCACCGCCTGTACCAGATTATCTTCGGGATGACCGGAAGGTAGATACACCAGCGCATTTGCCAAATTCAACTGTGTGCTTGCCCACATTTCCGGGTGCGTCTCGCGACGATATACTTCCAGCGCAGCCCTAAGAGCTTGTACCGCGATTGCCACTCTTAAACGGTCACTGGCTTCCTGTAACGGCATTGCCAGATACGCCAGAGCTAAATTACTTTGCGCCATCGCGAAAAGTTCGGGGCTTTTCTCACGGTCAAGCGTCTGCAAAGCCTCCTGATAGCAGCGAGCCGCTTCCAGCAATACGGAACGCCTGCCTTGTGCAAGTTCATGATTGGCTATGCCGAGATTAAGCCACAATTCCCCACACGCAACCGCCAAATTAGAAGATTCCAACAATCGGATAGCTTCCTGATACTCCTGAATAATCGTGTAATTGGAACCTTGCGAGGTTCGCTTTGTATCTGCCAAAGTTCCAAGCAACTGCGCCGCGAATATCGGGGACACCGGGCGAGCAACCTCAACCGCTCTTTCCAGCAAGGTAATGGCATACTCAGGTTCGTTTAGTTCCAAACAATAGGTTGCCTGCGCCATCAAAACAAGGGCAGCCAGTACAGGGGTAATATCATCAACTTCTGCCGGAGGTTGGGCAATATATCCTAAAGTATAAGCTACTACCTGAAGTAAAAATTTAAATTCACCTTCCAGAGAATTATTAAGCCGAACATACTCAGAAGGGCTGGATTGCAGCACAAAGCGGTTATATTGAGCTTCGGGTGAGTTGTCATTTTCCAGTTCATCATAGGCATGCTCTAAATCACCCGCAAGCGCAAGCATGTAAAAACGCCACTCCAGCGGAACTTCTACCGGTATTTCACCTTTCAATAAGAGCGCCAAAGTGTCGCTGCTCTGCTCAACCAAAGGCAAAATGAGATAGCCCACTGGTAATGGGAAAATACCAAGCGGCTGAGGATTTAAACGAAACTGCTGCATTTTATTTGTCCTATTAAAAGCCTGAAATTTTTAAACCCCTTCGTCAGCAAAACCCGGATCGCGCTCTGCCGTGCGTTTGTACCAGTAAGCCGCGACTTCGGCTGATTTACGGGTCGAGAAAGACCGAATATATTTACGGTGAATGAGGGCAATTTCAACCCCACCGGGTTTAAAGTAGGTCACTTCCAGATAAACCGCCCATTGCCCGCTCTCTTCGATTACTGAAGATGAAACCTTGCTTTCATCTTTGTTGCTCATATTACCCCTCAAAGAGCAACCCAATAGATTGAGTCTTACCAACTTCAAATCATCATGTTTTAACCGGGAGCGTTCACATATTCAAGCAAATGTTGTGCTAGTTTTCTCATCTGCTGCGCTACCGGAGCGGTTAATTCAATACCTGGGCTTATATCACTGACTTCAATCAGATACACGGTTATGTGTTTGGGATATTCGTCTTTCAACAACCAACGTCCGAAAGCCAGCGCATGATCCCACCTAAAAGCATGAGAATGTATTTCGTTTAACGATGGTAGATTTTCAAGTTCTGCTCCGGGTACTTTGAAAAGTGTGCCGGGTGGTGAATTGCTGCGGCAAGCATCTACCAGAATAACCTCGTCTGCCCCACGCATCTGAAAGGCTACATCCATCCCGGCTGTACCGCCATCCACCAACCGCACATGGGGCGGAATACCCTCTTCCCACAGATGCCTGATTAAAATCGGACCTACGCCATCATCCCCACGTAGCAAGTTGCCGCAACCAATAATGACTATTCCCATTGCCGATTTTCCCAAAAAAGAGGGCAGAGATTAATAATCCCCACCCTCCGTAGATAATTAACAGAAGTTATTAACCTTGAAACGGGTCAACTCTTTGCCGGTCTTTTCGTCATAGGCATGCACGGTACAGACCAAACAGGAGTCAAAGCTACGCGCCACATGACCTAGCTCAATCGGGTCATCAATATTAGATATGGTTGAACCGATAAAAGCCGTTTCCATAGGACCTTTAACATTTTTGGAATCGCGTGGTCCGATATTCCAAGCAGTCGGCGTAATTACCTGATAATTCTCGATTTTGCCATCCTTGACAACAATCCAATCTGCAAGCGAGCCACGGGCGGCTTCAGTGGCTCCAAAGCCTTTACCTTCGGCATGCTCTATCGGTTTGATATAAAACTTTTCGTGCAAATCAATCTGATCCAGCCAGCCACGAGCCATTTTCCAATATTTAGCTGCTTCATGTACACGAGCCATTGCGCGAATGAATACGCTTGGACCAACTGTTTTAAGGGCATCAAGGAAAAGCGGGTCAGTATCCTGATGGGCGCTTGCCCCCGAACGTCCGGCGATAACTTGACGCGCTAAAGGTCCGACCTCTAATGGCAAAGAACCGACTCCCGGCACTTCATAGCGCGGCGCTTTCGCCCAAGTGTATTTACCGTTCTTGCGCCCTTCTTCAGGGTCAATCGGGTCAGTTACGCCATCAAAGGGGTGCAATTGCCCTGAACCTCGATAGAAAGAGTTGGTGTGGTCTTCCCGTACTTGCGCTTGATCAAAATCGTGATAATTTTTACCGTCATAAATGCCAGCACGGGTAATCAATGCAGCATTACGTCCTTCAATGGTGGGTTTCTGATAAAGTTCAGGCTGGAAGAATGTACCGGTTGCCAGAAAACCGCCTACACCCTGACCAAATTTATCCAGCCCAATTTCCTGAGCAAAACGGATAAAGAAACCGCAATCCGAGTTATACTGGCTTTCGTTTTCATTTACCCAGTTAAGGACATCGTTCCAAGTTTTATTCTCCAACCAGCGATCAATGGAACAGCCCAGCCAGATTTTTTCCAGCCACGCATCTTTCCAGAATTCGAGGATTGAGATTGCGCGGGTAACATCCGAAAGGGTAGGCGCAGACACCACACCGCCGGGTATCATAAAGCTGGAATGAGGCCACTGTCCGCCGAACAGAGCGTAAACTTCCACCGGTTTGCTAGAATGTACAATGCTTGGCTCATAGCTCGTTCCAACGAACGGAGCAAAGCGACGCACCGCCTCATCATAGCCTTTGAATTTGGCATATTTCCGATTGGTCAGGTCAATTGCAAAAAGAGCATAAAACCAGCGTGGAATACTTTGAATGGTTTCGCAAGCTTGCGCTATATTGCGAATCAGGGTGGCATTGTTGGGAACTTGGGTATTCCATGCGGTATCTAGAGCATATACCGCTTTATAAAGATGACTACCGCCACAAATACCACAGATACGAGGGGTTACGATAAGCCCGGCTTGGGGGTCTTTCCCTTTCAGGATAATTTCAAAGCCGCGAAACATCGCCGCTTCGGTCCAAGCATCGGTCACGACCCCATCATTAATTGTTACTCGTACATCCAAGTCTCCCTCAACCCGTCCAAGGGGACTGACATGCAGGTCAACTGCCTTTGTTGCCATTTCTATATCTCCATGAGTTGATCTATAAGAATAACGGTTAAACTTTGAAAAGGTCTTCCTTCGACCATTGCGGCGCAGCAATCTTGGCAGCTGCCGAATGTGCCATATAAGTAAGATGGTCGGTTCCGGTAGGCACTTCTTTAGGCACAGAGCCGCTAATTTTCTGAGTTTTAAAGACGGTTCCGGGCTTCAAATCAAAGAATGGGAACTCAGGCTCAGTACAACCGATACAAGGCATTCCGGCGCGGGTCTTAGAAGATTGGCGATTCCAAAGGATACGGTTGCAGGGCGAGTGAGTCATAGGACCACGGCAGCCCATTTCGTAAAAGAGACAACCGGTGCGAGTACCCTGCCCAAATTCAGTGGTAGATTGTTTGTATTCAAAGAATTGGTTACGAGTACAACCAGTCTGAGTAAAGGTGGAAAAGAAGGTTTGAGGGCGCTGCAAATCATCAAGAGCAATATCTTTAGCCCGTCCGCTGGCAATTGCCACCAGTATCTGAGTAACCCAGTCAGGATGAGCAGGGCAGCCCGGTATATTAACAACTGGCAAACCCATTTTTGAGCGGAAATCTGGACCTAAGAAGCCGCCTCTTGCACGCTTCATATATTGCAGACCAATCGAGTCGGAAGGATTTGGTGCCATTGTGGGAATGCCACCCCAAGTAGCACAATCCCCGATAGCCACCACAATCTGAGCTTGGCTGGCTAACTCAGTTACCCAATCTTTCATCGGGCGACCAGCAAACATGTTAAACCGCCCTGTGCCGTTAGGCGCTCGAATAACCGTGCCTTCAAATACAAAGATGTCAACCGGACGCGCCCCGCTGGCGCAATCTCGTATCACTTTTCTGGCATTTTCCCCTAGCTCAAGTCCCAGCGAAGGATGCCAAATTAATTCAATTCCGAAATCGGTGACAAGGTCGCAAATGCTTGGCTCCTCGGCGTTCAGTAGCGAAATAGTATTACCGCTACAAGCTCCCCCCTGAAGCCATAATAAACTGGTCATGCCCAAATCTCCTTAATGTAAATTATTTTACACCTACAACTGCTTTCGCTGTTGGATATTGCTTTTGACGCTGCGCTTTGAGATATGCTAACCATTGCTCCATCCCCTGCCCCTTTTTGGCAGAGGTCTCGATAACAACCATACCGGGACGTACCGACTCAATATTTTCAAGTGCGGCTTCTCTATCAAATTCAACCGCTTCCGCCAAATCAGCTTTAGTAATAATGGCGGCAGCGGCTGAGTTAAACACGGTGGGATATTTCAGAGGTTTATCTTCGCCTTCTGTTACTGAAAGCAATACCAAGCGAAGCGACTCTCCGAGGTCGTAGCTGGCAGGACAAACTAGATTGCCGACATTTTCGATAAATAAATACTCTAGTTCGTTCAAATCCCAATCCTGTAGATTGGTTTCAATCATTTCAGCTTCGAGGTGGCAATTACCGCCCGTCAATATTTGACGAACCGCAGCACCGCTTCTAGCCAATCGTTTCGCATCATTTTCGGTTTCAAGGTCGCCCACCAACGCGGCAGCAGGGTGTCCTTCTGCTATCAGCATTCGCAAGGTAGCTTCCAGAAAAGCAGTTTTGCCGGTACCGGGGCTAGAAACCATGTTTATCACATAAACTTCCGATGCTTTAAAGCGTGTTCTAAGTGCCTGTGCCAATCGGTCATTTTTTTCCAACACTCCCTGTGTGATTTCAAGAATCCGGGGCTTCATCTACTACCTCCAATGATGCAAGTTCCAACTCTTTGCCTTGCCGAATATCCCCGGTGGGGGTGTTGCACAAGGAACAGCGAAAATGCTGAATATCCGGCAATATAGTTTCGGTTTTGCAAACAGCACAATAGACAATAACAGGAAGTTCTTCTACTACTAATTGAGAGCCTTCTAGCAAAGTGCCTTGAACAGCCACATCGTAGCCGAAAAGTAAGGCATCTTTGACAATTCCGGTTAGCATACCTAACCTGAGATAAACAGCTTGAACCCGTATAGCCTTTGCCTCAATCGCTGCCTTTTCAGCCACTTCGACCAAGTTATATGCTATTGAAAGCTCATGCATT
The DNA here is from genome assembly GCF_037138995.1 of Candidatus Chlorohelix sp. Lineage (NCBI taxonomy): Bacteria > Bacillati > Chloroflexota > Chloroflexia > Candidatus Chloroheliales > Candidatus Chloroheliaceae > Candidatus Chlorohelix > Candidatus Chlorohelix sp. The sequence goes on from NZ_JBAXHI010000011.1 coordinate 47,392, forward strand.
GACTTTTCTGGAAAACCGTTTTGAAAATTCTATTAGGAAGTTAAGCGACCATTGAATTTCCGGGTCTTTCAAGGTCTTTAGCAAACCGAAGAAGCCCAACGGTTTTGGCTGGCTTTTTCGCTGTGTTGCATAGGTTTCCTGCAAGGCTGTGCCGGCTTCACCTATTAAACTTACCGTTTTGGGGTCGAAAACGCCTGATTTTGACAATGCGGTAAATTCCTCAGACTCAATAACAGACAATACCCCATCCGCGGCTTTTTTGAGTTTTAGTGCAGTAGCCAAGGTTTCTGCTATATCCAGCTTTACAGAAGGGGTAGAATTTTTTAATTCACTGACGGTTTTTGCCATGCTATCGACGATTACGTCGCCGCGCTTGAGAAAACCATCAAGGGCTGTAACAGAAAGAGCCAACAGGTCTATGTTATCTAGGATGCGATTTAAAGCCGCAGCAACCTGGGGGTCATTGAGGCGGTTTTGAAGGCGTTCAATCTCAGATACTTGTAACGAAAGGGTACCATTAGACCCGCTCATTTGCTTCTCCTTTGAATAAATTAACCACTTCATTGTCCAATTTTAACACTACTACTAATCGGAAAAAGAGGTATCCACTCTATCCATGCAAAGCACAAAACCAAATTTGAGTGGCTTCAGGCTTATACGGGTAAAACCGGATTGCTATGTGCTTTTTCTACTATAGCACAAACCATTTGTTAAATATAAATTTCCAGCTTTGTAGTCTGGTTTCTCAGGAGAAAGATTTTATTTTATAAGAATAATTAAGAGGGTTTCTTGCTGCGTACAATAGATATATTAGGTAGTAATTATACATTATAAATCATCAGAGGTAAAAATAGAGGTGTGTATAGGTAAATATTGGGTGAATATTACATTTAATTTGCATAATTAATACTTTACATCGAAAAAGTGTAATAACGGTGCATCCAACTGGGGGGGTTTTGAATATTAAGAGTTTTTCCATACATAAAAAAGCTCCTATACTTGAGTATAGAAGCTGATTTAGCCTTTTGTAATAAGCTAGAGGGTGGATGATGGGTTTCGAACCCACAACCCCTTGATCCACAATCAAGTGCTCTGCCATTGAGCTACACCCACCATAACGGGTAGAAAGAGAGTAAGCCGAGTTCTGTTTATGGCAGTCATCTATCTCGGTACTTTGCAGCACCGGTCGTGTCGTCGCCTTCACGACTGCTCTCGTCTTCTGGCTCCGGCGAGCAACCGTCTTTATCCGCCAACTCGGAGATTGCTACAGGGAGGATTGCCCTTTTCACCCCCTTGTTTGCACAAGGGTTTTCGTCTCTGTTGCTCTGCCTGCCGTTGCTCTTACTTTTCAGCAAGCTTAACGACCGACCCAATCTGGACTGTCAACGACCTCGTAAGGTCGCTTCTCGCGCTTAAACTTTCGTCTCCACACGACACCCCGCTCTTTGTAGCTCGGACTTTCCTCTGGTTTGCACCAGCGACTGCCCTTCTTCCTACCCGATACTCTCAAACAAATGGCTCGGGTGCAGGGACTCGAACCCCAACTGACAGATTCAAAGTCTGCTGTCCTACCATTAGACGACACCCGAACATTGCCTGTTCAAGCCAAACAATTATAGCCGATTGATACGCGAAATGCAATCTTTTGAAGCTGGTTTTTTTCATTGACTCTGACTTTGTTAAGTCTAAAATCGGATGCCGTGTTTTTCCAAATATGGAATCAGGGGAGAGGGCTTGAAGCCAAATTCATGCTCAATCACATTGGGGTCAGCAGCAACATTATCAAATGAGAACATTTCAACAAGAGCCGGAGTAAGCGGAGGGTTGGGTAAAATATTAAGAATAGTTGCGCCTATTCCTGCCGCCCATAGAGGTATAGAGATTTTTAGGCGCTTTTTCTTTATGGTAACAAGAATCAAATCAATCAATTCTTTATATGTATAATTTTCAACGCCTACCAACTCGATTGTTTTTCCGATTTTATCAGCCCGCTCTGAAGCTTCAACAGCCGCACGCACCACATCTCCTACATAAACGGGTTGGAAGCGCATTTTTGAGCCACCTATCATTGCCGCGATTGGCGCTTTTCTGATAATACGTGCCTGTGATTCAAAGAACTCAGAGCCAGCCCCAAATACAACCCCCGGTTGCAGAATTATCCACGGAATATTGCTCTGGCGAACGGCTTCCTCCATCTCCCAACGAGTACGCATATAACTTCCGGGTGCGCTTTTTACGGTACCGAGACCGTTGCACAGCACCACCCGTTTTACTCCTGCCTGCTCGGCGGCTTTGATAGAGTTATATGTGCCTTCCGCATTGATTCTCCAGTAGATATTTTCTTTATTCTTGATATTTGCGGTTATTGCCGCAAAATAAAATAGCGTGTCCACGCCTTTCATCGCATTAGTTAGGGATTCCCGCTCAAGTATATCGCCCCTCACCAGTTCCAGACCGGGCAACTGCTCTAGGTCGAGCAATTTGCTATTCTGGCGTACCAACGCCCTCACCTGCCCCGGATAGCGTTCCACTAATGCTTTTACCAATGCTCGCCCTATAAATCCGGTACTACCGATAACTAGCTTCATAAGCAATTCTTGCCAATACAATAAGTTTTTTTATTTATTATAGGTTGAAAGCAAAAAAATTGCGCGGTGTTTATACCAGCGCATAAAAAATATTCGTTACAGGGATTAGGCAGCGACAGTAACAGCACTCTCTTTTGCTGTATTGATAAGAAGTTCTATTTTGATTTGCTCTCCTACCGCTAAGCCACCCGCTTCGATAGCGGCATTCCATACCAAACCAAACTCCTTTCGGTTGATTTGAGCAATTGCGCGAAACGCTGAAAAATTCCCATCGAAAGCCCTACCGTTACGTCCGGCATAATCTACTTCAAAATTAACCTCTTTGGTTACAGTCTTAATAGTCAGGTTTCCGGTTAAGCGATATTTGTTATGCCCAATCGGCTTAATTCTTGTGCTTTTGAAGGTCATATAGGGATAATTCCTAATATCAAAGAAATCTTCAGACCGCAGATGTTTGTCTCGGCTTTTGTCATCGGTCTGGATGCTGCTAGTTTCCACTATAGCTTCAATTTTTGAGTGGGTAGGGTTTTCTTCATCCCAATCAACCATTCCGCTTACTCTGTGGAAACGACCTTTCAGCGTTGAGAACATCATGTGCTTTACGCCAAATCCGATTGTTGATTTTCCGCTATCTATATTCCAAATCATTAGAAATCCTCCAAATTCATAACAGGTACTAACTTTACAGATAAGGCACTAAAAGTGTTGTATGTAACAACACTATCTGTAAAGAATAATTACGCCATTATTTTACGTAGCAGCAACTCAACTTTTTTAGGGTACTTGGTTTCAAATGCCTTCCAATCAGGCATTATGAAGTCAGTACACCATTTCCAGCGGTCTTTAAGTTTTGCAAGGTTTGCATTAGGCACACAATCCTTGAAGCGTTTCTCAACCCCCGGAACAGGTGAAGTAATCAGAATACCGGTAAGGTTATGAGAAGCAGAAATCAATTCCCACAAATCCTCATTTCGTTTTCCGGCATAAAGGGCAGGATGTACAATATCCCATTGTTCGCGTTGCAAAATATCAATGTTAGCTTGCCAGATTAAATCTTGGTTTCCGGTTTTCTTGCCTTCGTCCAGAAGTCTCCAAGCTTTAATAGCTTTTTCAGGAAGGTCTCCCTGTAAATAAATCCGCTCTAGTTCTTCCAGTCCGGCATCGCGATAAGCCAGATGCTGCCAGTACATATCGGTAAAAATAAGTTTGTTACCTTCAGATACTGCCTTATAAAGATATTTGATTTCTGAGGAAATCAGATAAAAAGGCAGGGCAGTACCAAAACTAGCAATAAGTGTACCAAAAGAAGCTTTAGAGAGATTCCGCAATAATTCCATTTTTTCGCCCACATTGCGGGAGGCAAATGATGCTAGACCAGCCCATTTGAAGGTTGCAGGGTCGCTTAAGTACATTTCAGCATAAGCTTTATTTATAAGCTTATTTCTTGCCAACGGTATATCCAACGCCGGGCGATTTTTATAAGCTTTAGCTACTTTGCTATTAGCCAGTCTCACCCACTTCTGCTTATAGCGAGGCTCTTCCGACACGCTATTGCTTAATTCTATTCCTGTAATTTCTTGTTCTGCTAACATTGCGTTGGACATTTTCTTCACCCATAACTGAGAAATACTAAGCGCTAACCCTATATAGAAATTTATTTTATAGCAATCTATGAATAAAATTTATACAAATGCTATAACCTATGCTCTACAAGTATTGTACAGCATTTATAGCTTTATTCTGTACAGAATTAGAGAAGAATCCATAAGATAACTATAAGGAAAGTTAACATTGGGTGAATGTTATTGGGATTAATATATGTTAAATTATTAACTTGCTAAAGGGATACACTTGTAAAGCTGCATCTTTAGCAGTTGAGGAATAGTTTGCCACTGATTGGGAGGTATCGGTTGGCAATTATCGCTAATCCAATGGGTCAAGGCATTGGTGTAGCTTGTAGTAAATGGGTTTCCGGTAGCGGCGATTTCCTGTGAATATAAAGCCTGAGCTTGGCTTTCTTGCAAATTAGTAAAAGGAATAAGAAAAAATTTAACCTCTCCAGCCTTTACTCTTGTCACCAGCGATTGTAGGGTAAGTATGGCAGCATAGCCCGAATAGCCACCCATAGCCATTACCGCTTTGTCGGTGGCAAGCGCTATCGAACCGGCATCCTCTATCGAAGAAGTGGCAATGAAAAATCGCTCATTCGCCAAATTGGCTTTCAGATAATCAAGCAAAGATTGGTCAGGTTCAGGCACTATGAAATTACCCTGTTGAAGAGGATTAGGACCTGATAATGGGAATTCTCCGGCGTTATTGGGAGTAAGCGAAACACTCACCCACCATAAGGGAACTATCAAAAGCGTAACCAGAGTTGCCGCGCTTATAACTTTAAGATAGCTTTTAGCTAGGTTACGCAGTAGCAAAATTCGCATTGTACCAAGTAGTAAAACCCCTGCAACGCAAATAGCTATAAGCAAGGGTAGTTGCCAATTATTCCAATCAGGGAAACCAGTCATAATAATAATCTGCTCAAGCGCAGTTGCTCCAAATGCTATTAGCAGAAGCCACCCACGCCAAACAGGGCTTGCCATATCTCTCCACAAAGAAACTACGCCATAACCTACCATAGCGCAAGTCGCAGGCGCAAATACTGCCATATAATATTGGTTAAAGCGAAGTGCCACGCTGAAAAAAGACCCCGCCGTAATAAGCCAGCCACCCCATAAAAGCAAAGAATATTGGGGCTGTAACAAATAGCCGCGCTTTAAGCTCAATCGCAAATTACCCCAATCAGGTTTCCATAGCCCTGCCATTAAAGAAAGTAGGGCAAAGGGCAAAAACCAGCCAACCTGACTAGCCAGCGGTGATTGAAAAAGGCGAATCGGTCCGGGGTCGCCCTTATCATGTTTGATTACAGGGGGTTTACCGCCATAAGAAGGTTCTCCGAACAGGCGTTGAGTCCCGTTATAATTAAAGGTAAGATCAAATTCTGAATTTGTCAGGGTGGAATCAACATAAGGGCGTTGCGAAGAGGGCGTGAGGTCAACTGTAACAATCCAAGCCAGTGACACACATATAATGATAAGAAGCATCAAACCAAGATTCAGAAAGCGAATGCGCCAAGCCAATTGAACACCAAAAAGATAAGTAGCGATAAGGACAGGCACAACCAACCAAGTTTCCAGCCCCTTTATATTAAAGCCAATTCCAATAAACGCTCCGCCAACCAATAGCCAACTCAAGCTCTTTTGCTCAATTGAATGCAGGATTGCCCATGTTGCCAGCAATACGGTCAGAACTACCAGACTCTCAAGAATGTTCGAGCGGTTGGTGACCACATTAATCGGTGAAATAGCCAGCAGAACAGCCGCTATAAATCCCGCAAACGCCCCGCCAACTTTTCGCACCAAAAAATAGAGGATTGCAACTGATCCAACACCTGCCAACGCTTGCGGTAACATCAGGCTAAAGCCGTTAAAGCCGAAAAGCATGGCGCTAGAAGCCTGTAGCCATAAACCTAAGGGTGGTTTATCTACACTTATAAATCCGGCAGCATCAAATGACACATAGAAGAAATTTTTCCATGACACCAACATACTTTTAACTGCCGCTGCATAGTAGCTATTGCCAAACCCATTTTGGGAAAGAAACAGAAAATTCAAAAGAGCCGCCAGCAACAATACTGCCGTTAGAGCTAAAATTTCGCTGCGTGAGATTTTGGGTGTAGCTATAGTGCGGGTTTGAAGCAAAGTCATGTACTGATGCCCTCAAGCTGGGAAAATTGCTTATAGTATTAAAGAATACCATTCCGTTAGTAATTAAGCAAAAATGACTTTCCTATACTCTTATCAAATATATGCCCCTAGGCAAAAACCCAGGGGCAGTCATAAATATAGCAGGTAATAGAATTAAAATGCTTAGCTCACAGTTTGCTTCTTTAAACTTTGGAACCAGCTTTTGAAAATTCGAACTTCTAGCAGGATAAATACGGTCACGCCCGTAAATATATACATCTTGATTGCCCAATCGGCTTTGCTATCGGTTCCTGTTAATAAGCCATGTGCCAAGCTTCCAACAAAAACAGCAAAACTTAGATAATGAAGCATTCTCCAAGCTTTATAGCCAATTTTATCGGACATGTACACACTTATTACCACTGCCACGATTCCATAGAAGCTCAATGTGCCGATACCTGTCGGAAGTGGACGATAGGGACCAGTAAACGGAATAGTGCAATCTAACAGGCTGAATTTAAGGTAATTATCCAGCATCAAACCCACCACATGCATAATAAGAAATACTAACGTAATCAGCGAAAGCAGACGATGAAAGTAAATAAGGGCAGCGGAATGAATGAAGCGTGGTAGCAGACGCGAACTTGACAATAGACCAACCGCTACACTGGCATATAAGGTCAGATAGGCAATAATGCCACCAGCGCGTGCCATAATCCACGGGCTTTTTTCGGCAAAGCCTTCACCCAGAGATGCACCCATCTGAGAACTCAAAATGTCCTTCCAATGACGACCAAGCAAGTTAGAAATTGCATCACGATAAGTATTATTTGCAAGGGTTGTCCCGGCAAGGAACACTCCGAAGATAAGGGAGGCTACCATCAAATTGGTTAACACCATTTTACCAGTGCGAGTCATGGGTTTTTCAGCATGTGCAGGTATCGCCAATACCCTTCGTCGGTCTTTAAATAAATGATGGTCTAACATATTATGTTTTTCGCTCATACTGCCGTCTCCATTTCAAAATTTAGTAATCCACAATACTATTCCCCACCGTGAAGAGATAGAATACCGTGTCCGCTCAGAGAAACCCATTATAGAGATTGCTCCCCTCAATAAAGGGGGGAGCAATTACCAACCAATTCTAGGAAGGCTTAGTAGTAGGCGCAGGCTTCGGTGTTGCAGTTGGCGCAGGCTTCGGCGTTGCAGTTGGCGCAGGCTTCGGTGTTGCAGTTGGCGCGGGTACCGGTGTTGCGGTTGGCGCAGGCTTCGGTGTTGCAGTCGGCGCGGCTGGCGGTGGCGCACTAGTTGTCTGAACGGGAGGTGGCGGAGCGCTGGTTGTCTGAGCCGGTGGCGGCGCTGCCGTTGTTTGTTTCGGAGCAGGTACGCTGGTAGGCTGCTGAACAGGCGCTTGGTTACCATTGCTCGGCGGATTAACTGGCACGGAAGTTGTTCCACCTGAAGGCGGTACTACAACGCCTTTGGTAGTTACAGGCGGAGGTGCGCCAGCGGCTGGAGTGTTGGAACCACCCCCACCATTCGGGGTGTTACCGGGTACAGTCTGATCCTGTTTAGAAATCGGGTTTTGTCCCGGAATGGAGCTACCATCCGGCGAATTAGAGTCAGTAGTGGAATCGCCAGAAGTATCAGTAGTGTCACTCCCATCATCCGTTGTAGCATCGGTAGAAGTATCATCCACACCCGCTGCTCCAGAAATCACAGCCCCATCAGCGCCAACCGTAGCAATTTTGGTCTTGGGCTTGCTGCTGCTTTTCTGAGCAACGACCTGTTGCGTAGCCGCCTGACCAACCTTCATGGTGCGAGAGACATCGGAACCTATTTGGTAGCACAAGACCAGAAAAATTAAACCCACTATCATAAAGGTTGCGATATTTACCTTCATCAAGCCCGGAGATTTGCGAGCCGGTAGTTGATTGCGAGGAAGCTGATTCCTGAAATCAGTTCGTTCTTTAAGCATTATTATTTCTCCCTATCTTGTACACGAGCGCCTTCTGAAATACCAAGCGAAGCGTTGGTACCGGGCAAATTAATCATTGGTTGCGAAACTGTGTTATCCGACGCATTCCACTTGAAATCCTTCAAAGGTCTGAAAAGGCGCGGTTGCCCCAGACTATCACCACTAGAAGTCTGCACCTCCACTACAGCGGTTGAGGTGTCCTGTACCCTAACAGGAGCGTTTACGCCAATATTGAAAATCAATATCGCCAGTAGTCCCAGTATGATACCGGGGGAAATTTTCTTAGTTTCCTGCACGCTTCTTTTCTCCTCAAAAATTGATAATAATAAGCCAGACGCTATTAATAAAATTGCAGCGCCACAAAGGTTCAAAAACCTTATTATCGGAGGAATATAGTTATAATTGCGGGTAATAGTCTTCTACTAGCCCATTAAAGCAGATACAAGTTATACCGACAATAAATAGAGGGTGATCATCCACCAACAAAACGCTAATTTTTTCTTCTTTCAAATTAGTTTTTATGAACACGGCGGAGCCTCTCTATTAGAAAAAATCGTTTTAGTTTGGATATTATCCAGTTACTACTAATAACACCGCAAGAGGCAAAAAGTAGCGGGTAGAATTGCAGATTTTAATGAACTTTCGGTTAAGAGAATCGTCCATTTTTTTCATCATGCGAGCTTTATCGCGGTGGTTGAACCTGAGAAAGTGAAGAAAGCATAAATATAACGCTGATGTTTGTTTTTTTGTCTTTTCTTGTCACTTTTTAAACCCCCATAACTCTAATCAGAAAATAATCGGTACTCATCGCAAAACTCCTAAAGAAATTAAAAAAACCTCCGCCATCTGCTATTAGATGACGGAGGTGAGTAAAGCCTTAGATTATTTATCGCGCACAGTTTCACCAATCGCTGCTTGTGCCGCAGCCAAACGCGCAATCGGCACACGGAAAGGCGAGCAACTTACATAGTTGAGGTTAATCTGGTGACAGAACTCTACCGAGCTTGGTTCACCGCCATGCTCACCGCAGATACCGACCTTTAAATTAGGTCGAGTGCTGCGTCCGCGTTCCGTCCCAATCTTCAACAGTTGCCCTACGCCTTCACGGTCAAGCGCTTGGAAGGGGTCATCCTTCAGGATTTTGCGCTCTACGTAAAGCGGAAGGAACTTACCGCTGTCATCACGGCTCAAGCCGAAAGTGGTTTGAGTCAGGTCGTTGGTACCAAAGCTGAAGAACTCGGCTACTTCGGCAATTTTATCGGCTGTTAAAGCGGCTCTTGGCAATTCAATCATAGTACCGACTGAATATTCTAAGCCCGCCTCCTTAACGCCTTCTTCCAGTGCAACCCTTTCAACTATATCACGCTGTAGCTTAAGCTCGTTTACATCACTAACCAGCGGAATCATAATTTCAGGGTGAACATGTACCCCTTCCTTCTTTACCTCTAACGCAGCCCGGAAAATCGCACGCGCCTGCATTTCGGTAATTTCAGGATATTGGATGCCGAGACGACAACCACGGAAACCTAGCATTGGGTTAGACTCTTTTAGATACTCAATACGATTCTTGACCTTCTCAACGCTGATTCCCATCTCTTGCGCCAGTTCTACAATTTGTGCATCCTCATGAGGAAGGAACTCATGTAGCGGCGGGTCAAGGGTGCGAATGGTAACAGGGAAACCGTCCATCGCCTTGAAAATACCTACAAAGTCTTCCTTCTGATAGGGTAGAATCTTTTCAAGGGCTTTTTTGCGATCTTCTTGATTATCCGAAAGAATCATCTCGCGAATCGCCATAATGCGATTACCCTCGAAGAACATATGCTCGGTGCGGGTAAGACCAATACCCTGTGCGCCAAACTCACGCGCTTTGAGCGCATCTTGTGGCGTATCGGCATTGGCGCGTATCTGAAGTTTGCGGAACTTATCTGTCCATTCCATAAGTGTTGCAAAATCACCGCTCATTTCGGGAGCGATAGTTTTTACTCTACCAGCCAACACACGCCCTTCATTTGAGTCCACATCAAGGGTAATCCAGTCGCCTTTTTTTATCACCACATCAGTATCATCAATGCTAAAACCCGAGCCATCTTTGGCAAGATGAATTGAGCCTGCCCCTACGATACAGCACTTGCCCATGCCGCGTGCCACTACCGCTGCATGACTGGTTTTACCGCCAAAGGCAGTCAAAATACCGCGTGCCGCTACCATACCGCGAAGGTCTTCGGGCGAGGTTTCGCGACGTACCAAAATCACATCTTGCCCTGCATTACCAAGAGCCTCTGCTTCCTCAGCAGTAAAAACAACTTGCCCAACTGCCGCGCCGGGACTACCAGCTAACCCTTTGGTAATAAACGTGGCATGCACTCTAGCCGCAGGGTCAACACGTGGTAATAACAACTGGGTCAGATCGTCAGCAGGAACTCGTTGCAATGCGGTAGCTTCGTCAATTACCCCTTCGCGTACTAGATCAACCGCAATTTTCACAGCGGCAGGACCGGTGCGTTTACCGTTACGGGTTTGGAGCATGAAAAGTCTGCCCTTTTCAATGGTAAACTCCATATCCTGCACGTCTTTATAGTACGCTTCCAAGCGGTGAGCAATCTCACGGAACTGTTTGTAAACGCCGGGAAAGTTCGGGTCATGTTCCATGTCAGAAATGGGGTGGGGGGTACGAATACCAGCGACTACGTCCTCACCCTGTGCATTGGGCAAATACTCGCCGTACAGCACATTTTCACCGGTGGCAGGGTCGCGGGTAAAGGCTACACCAGTACCGCTATCGTCCCCCATGTTGCCGAATACCATCGTTTGCACGTTTACGGCAGTGCCAAGAGCATCGCTAATTTTGTTAACTTGGCGATAATAAATGGCGCGATCATTGTTCCAACTGGCGAATACGGCTTCGATTGCGCCTTTGAGTTGTTCCAGCGGTTCTTCAGGAAAAGGCGAACCAGTTTCCTTAAGCACAATCGCTTTAAACTCATCTTTTATAGCACGCAAATCTTCCGTAGTAAGGTCTGTATCTTTAGCTTTAGGACCAATCTTGTGCTTATGTGCATCCAGAACATGCTCAAAACTGTCCTTGTTGATATTCAACACCACGTTACCGTACATCTGCACGAAACGGCGGTAGGCATCGTAAGCAAAGCGCTCATTCCCGGTGCTGGCTATCAAACCTTGAATAGTGGTGTCATTTAAACCGAGATTGAGGATGGTATCCATCATACCCGGCATTGAGAATTTTGCGCCGCTCCGAACGGAAACCAGTAATGGATTAACTGCATCGCCAAATTGACGATCCATTTGTTGCTCTACAACCTCCAGAGCATCCATCGCCTGTTCCCACATTCCATCAGGGAACTTCTTGCCCTCATCATAATAAGCGTTACATACTTCGGTAGTTATGGTAAAGCCTGGGGGAACGGGCATTCCCGCAATTGTCATACCTGCAAGACCAGCGCCTTTGCCACCAAGCAGATCTTTCCAACTTGCATTGCCCTCTCTAAACAGGTAAATCCACTTCTTTGACATGCTAATTTTTCCTCCGATGCAGTTTTCTGCTAATTCGTCTTTAGTGCGTTGGACGCATTGTACTACTTTGGGTAATAGCTGGCAAGATTAGAATTAGCGGGGTTTAAACACAAAAACAGGGCGCATGTAATATGCGCCCTGCCACACAAAGGTTAAATATGATACATAACTTGTGCTTGTAGTGAGTGGTGACGTTCCATTAAAGCTTGTAAAGAGGTGGATTTGAGCGTGGCTATTATTTGCTGCTCTACCTCGTCCCAGATAGGATTGAGAATTTCGTCAACCTCCACCATGCTTTTTTCTCGCAAATCGTTAGAATATTCTACGGGCGAGAGAGAACCTTCTAGTTCGCTTAAAGCATCATAAAGGGTGATTTGATGAGGCGGACGCGCCAAAACATGCCCACCCTGAGGCCCGCGTAAGCTGTGAATTAGCCCGGCTTTACGCAAAACTATCAATAACTGGTTAAGGTAATCCTCCGCAACCTTTTGAGCTTCAGCGATCTCGCGGCTACGGCGGGGACGGCTGCCATAATGCATTGCCAAATCAAATAAAGCACGCAGACCGTATTCCCCTTTACTAGAAATCTTCATTTTACCCCCTGATTAAATCTGTAAAGCCTCACGAATATCGGCGAAGAGAATAGTGCTGAGATAACGTTCGCCAGTATCCGGTAATATTACCACAATATTTTTCCCGGCGTTTTCAGGTCGTTTTGAGAGTTGCAGAGCGACCCAAGCCGCAGCGCCACAGCTTATACCTACTAGCAACCCTTCTTTACGCATAATTTCTCTGGCAGTTTGAATAGCAGCATCATTGCTAACCTGCATAATCTCATCTATAAGGTCACGCGCCAGCACATCCGGCACAAATCCGGCGCCAATACCCTGTATCTTATGAGGTTTGTGAGTACCGCCACTTAATATAGGACTATCCACAGGCTCAACCGCTACTATTTTTACGCCGGGTTTGATTGATTTAATAACCTGCGCAATACCGGTAATTGTACCGCCAGTTCCTACGCCACCGACAATTATATCTACCTGACCGTCGGTATCATCCCAGATTTCAAGAGCGGTGGTATTGCGATGAATTTCAGGATTAGCAGGGTTCTTAAATTGCTGAGGCATCCAAGAGTTAGGAGTTTCCGCCAGCAGTTCTTCCGCCTTGCGGATAGCACCGGGCATACCCTGTGAACCGGGAGTAAGCACTAGGTCTGCGCCATACGCTTTCAACAACATACGACGCTCGATGCTCATTGTATCGGGCATACAAAGAACTAGCTTGTAGCCTTTTACTGCCGAAACCCAAGCAAGCGCAATACCGGTATTACCGCTGGTCGGTTCAATGATAATGGTATCCTGAGTAAGCACACCACGTCGTTCCGCGTCTTCTATCATACCAACCCCGATGCGGCATTTCACACAAAAACCGGGGTTAAAAGCCTCTAACTTGGCAAGCACATTTGCTACGCCATTTTCATTAACTTTATTCAAGCGTACAAGAGGGGTATTACCCATTAACTCTATAGCATTAGCAGCAATTTTGGGGCGATGTCGTCGCCGCTGCACAAGGTCATTACTTGCATCTACAAGGCTCATCTCTCACCTTTTCCTCATTACTAAAGAACTCTCGTTGCTCTCCATATAAATATTCTATATATTCAGGATTTCGCTGTGTGCAAAGGAATGAAGGAGTAGCGAGAGTGCGATTTGATTTTTCTAAAGCAAAATCTTGAGTAGAATACTCGGTTTACTGTACATCCAATATTATAATAATGTTAATTAGGTTTGTCAATAAAGCTGAGGGTTTGATACGCAACTATTTAACACTAAAAGTAAGATATAGTAGAAAAAGCTATTTAGGGATATATCGTACTTGCTTTCCTACTGCCCAGTTATTATTTCTCATAAATCCAGCAGCATGCGAGTTATGATATTTGCGCCCTTCTCTAATTCTCTAAGGCTGGCATGCTCATTGGGTGTATGGTCAAGGCTGCTATCGCCCGGTCCGTATGCTAGGATAGGGCATTGCCAAACAGGAGCAAGCACATTCATATCGCTAGTTCCCGTTTTGTAACGAAACTTTGGTTGCCCACCTTCAACACGTATAGCAGACAGGAAAGCTCTTACCAACAGATTGTTTTTTTCGCTTCGCACTGGTTCTTCCTCACCGCTTAGCACAAGTACCGCATCGCCACGCCATTCATCCAGCAAAGTTTTAAATTCCTGTATTGAAAAGCCCACCGGAATCCGGAATCCAATATATAGATGCGCTACTTCCTGAAACCCATTAGCTTGACTGTTAAAATTGCGTAGTGAGGGTTGCAAAGTCTCGAAAATACTTTTGCCCATGTTTAACTCAGTTGCATATGCCTTGATTTTATTCCAAAAATCCACCGCTTCTTCGCATACGCTAGAGCCCTCGGCAGCAGTATGTTTGGTGTCACGGCTTAAAGTATAATCTACCAGCAAGCGTCCTTTGTAACCTAACGTTATATTAGACCAACCGCTAGGCTCACCGATTACACAAAATTGCGGGCGATAACGGTTTGCGGCATAACGCGCCCCCTTACTGCTGGCGGCTTCTTCTTCGACTGCACCTATCAATACTATACGCTTGCCTTCGGCGGATAATTGCGCTTGCAGAGGCACCAATGCGGCAGCGCCTAGAGTAAATGCCGCAAAGGGACCTTTCGCGTCAACCGAACCGCGCCCGTAAATAGTATCACCATCTTCCATAATCTGAACCGGAATAAAACCCGGTACCGTATCAATATGCCCTAATAGCGCCACAGTTTTGGTAGCTTGCTCTTGGGTCGCGCCAATTTCACCTACCGCATTTCCAGCTTCATCTACATAGGCTTCTCGGAAATTCCACGCCTGCATCTTACGCACCAAAAATTCGGCAACAGCGCTTTCCTGATGACTTGGGCTGTAAATTTCGAGCATCTCCTGAAAAAAAGCCACTCGTTCCGCACCGGATACCGGTTGCGGTAAAGTAGTAAGATCGGTCATTCTACGTCCTTCGTTGAAGTAATGTATATTTCACCAAAAAGTTCATCTTGCTGCGCTACTACCGCATGCCTTCTAAGCAGTTCAAGCACTGCCATAAAGGTGACTATAATCTCAAGCTCAAGCCGATTTTCATCGCTGCGAGACTCAAAAAGGCTGCTAAAGGCAAGCTGTTTTTCAGCTTTCAACCGAACTTCAACTAACTCAATACGTTCTTCTATTTTGACGCGGCGCCCCAATTGTTGCTGATTAATCGCCAACGGCAATTTTAACTGTTCCCTTTGCTGGGCAGCTAATCTGCGTTTTACCAACGCCAATAAATCTTGTAGTTTTACGCCATGTAAGGAATGCCCGCTTTTGCCCCGCCCCGTTTTTTCCAACGCTGAGTTTAATTGTTCCAAATGTAATTCCGTAGGTCCGCTACGTTGGCTGCTATAAGCCCGATAACCTGATTCGTGACGTTGTTGCAAAAACCGTACAGCCTCTTTTATTCGCTTATATTCGCGTAATTGGGCAATAAGTTCCTTAGCATCGGTTGTGCTTTCTTCGGGTTCGCCCGGACGAGCAGGTGGTGCGGGTAGCAGGGCTGCGCTTTTTATCAGAAGTAATTTAGCAGAGATAACCAGAAATTCAGAAAGCTCGGCAGGGTTTATTTCGGTTAGTTGGTCTATATAAGCGGTATATTCTTCAGCGATATTTGCTAACGAAATTTCTGTAATGGGCAATTCGTTACGCTCAATCAATTGCAATAACAAATCCAACGGACCTTCAAAATCAAAGCCCGGCAATCGCACCTGATAGCGATAAACCGTCATCCCAAAAACATTTTTCTGGCGAGTTTGTTTTTCCATTTAGCTTTCCGCTATCAAGCTAGTTTGCATCATCTGCCCATTTCAACGCAACAAAAGCAGGGTCATTAGCAGGAACACACCCCGCTACAAGCGCAACCACGCGCGGTAAGCTACCCACCGCCTCTGCCAATTCAGCGCTTCGCTGTTCATGCCGGGTTTGTAACCAAAATACATAGAGCCAACTACGCGGGTCAGGCTTTGCCACCTTATATAGTAAGGGCTTTCCACCGATTTTCTTTAGCGCGACTACCAGAATTTTATCCCATAAGCTAATGTATCTGCCCGATACCGGGTCACGTTTGCCTAAATCATGCAACAACGCTGCTTGTAGTAAAGCCTTATCTTCCTGATACCCATTATCCCACAGCATACAACAAACTCTATAAGCATGATGCTGCTCGTAAAAAGGCAAAGCAAAAAATAACTCGGCTTGCTTCTCGTTCAATATTTGGCGTACAAATTCGGACTCAGCGCTATTAAAAGGACGCGCCCTGAGCGCCATTAGTAATTGCTTGAAACGGTAACGAACATCCATTTTTGAATCTACTATACTATTGATATTCCCAATAATCCCCCTACCGCCCGTACTATCGGATAAATAATAAAATCGAAAATTGGGTTGCCGCCTCTGGAGCTAAATATACCGAATAAAAAAGGTATGAATAAAACAACGATTACCAGTATTAACATACCATAAGTTTCATAGCTCTGTAATTTCACATCCCATTGAGCAGGAAGCAAGCCCTTAATGAAATAATAGCCGTCCAAAGGCGGGATGGGAAGCAGGTTGAAAGCGAACAAAAGAAGATTTACCAGCACCAAACCGTACAGAAAGTTTGCCAGCAAATCAGTGCTTTTAGCATTTCGGATATATGGACTTGCCGCCAGCCAAATTAGCCAGCCAAGCAGCAAATTTGCAAGGATGCCCACTGCCGATACAAGGGTAATACTGCCGCGCCCACCACGTAGAGCATGGGTATTCACTTCAACGGGCTTGCCCCAAGTTATAACTGGGTAGCCTACGCTTGCCATAAAAGCCAGCACCAAGCCTAGCCCATGATGGTGCATAGTGGGATTAAGGGTAAGCCTTCCCTGTGAACGAGGTAGCTTGTCGCCAAGACGGTCTGCTACTAGGGCTTTAAGGTACTCGCGAATTGCAATCCCAAAAATAAAGGCTACAACCCAAGCTAAAAAAGATGCCGTTGAAAAAATCATCTAAAACTCCTGCCGGATTTACCATCTGGTCTTAATGTTTTATTTAAACATATGCCGGAAATTATAGCATATCCCCGTTTATTGCTTGAAGCATTCTTCCGGTTGGCGTTTTCGTGAGTTAGCTAACAAGTCGTTTGTAAAATATGTATTTTATGATAGTTCCCTATTGAAAAAAGCTACAACCCGCCTGACATATTCATCGGGATACTCCTGAAAACTTCGCACATGCTTCGACCCTGGCACTAACCAGTTTTCTGCCACATTTGCGCTGCCCGCTTTAAGCACTATTTGAAATTCGGAGACGGGGATTTCTTGGTCTTTTTCAGCATGAATCAGAAATACTTTTCGCTCTCCTAGTTTGGTAATGGCAACTTCTGGCTTGGCTTGATCTACATCCAAATCATACATGAGCTTTGCCATTAGCTTGATTCCGGGATAAAGCAACAAAGGCATCCCGGTATCAGGATAGTATTTTTCATTTATCACCCGGTCGAGGCTACCATAACTAGATTCGATTAAGCCTGCTTTAATATCGGGCGTTTCTGCCATTGCCATTAGCGCGGTAGCAGCGCCCATACTCCAACCCACTACCCCGATTTGATTGGGCGAAATTCCTTTACTTTTCAGAAATGCCACTGCCCCAACTACATCATATTTTTCTTTCCAACCAAAGGCATAACGCTCACCATCGGACAAGCCCTGACCTCTGGTATCAAAAAGCAGGATATTAAATCCCTCCTGCCAAAGACGCTGGCTTACCGGAAGCAGAAAAGTACGAGTGCCATCTTTGGAATGAACCATAATTAGCGTTTTCTGTGAATTTTGGCGAGGTATCCACCACCCTCTAATTGTTAGTTGCGCTGTATCGCTGGTTTTGAAAGTGATTTCCTCATAAGGCATCCCAAATGTAGCAGGAGTATTAGGTCCTAGATCACGGGTGGCACTGGTGGTAAAAACGCGGGCAGCATAGTTACAGATTCCGATATAGATTGCTATTACGCTAAGTACCACCCCTGCCAAAGAAATTTTGAACCACTTTGTTCTGTAAAAGGCGCTCTTCTGATTAACAGTCGTTTGTATTTTCATGGCAGCTTCCTTTCTTTGCCGAGTTTATAGCACCACCCTTTAACAGCAGTCTATTTTGATTCCAAACAGGATTTAATTAGTGTAAAAGAACTGCTGGAGCTTCTGAAAATATTCTTGCGGGTACAGGTCATGGGATTGGCAATGCTTTGCGCCTGTCAGAAACCAACTCCCGGTTATATTAGATCCGCCTGCCTCTTTCAGGCTGTAAAATTCTTGGTAGGGGATTTCCTGATCTTGGTCGCCATGTATCAGAAAGATACGGCGATCCTTCAGGGTGCGTAGAACGGTCTCAGGGGCTGTTTCTTCGATTTTAAATCCATACATCAGATTACCGGCTGTATAGATACCGGGAAGGAAAAAGCTGGGAAGCCCGTAATCTTTGCTGAAACGCCATTCCGCCACTCTTTCAAATTTACCCCAAGCGGAGTCGCTGAAAACTGATTTGATCTCCGAAGAATGTCCCATTGCCAGCAACGCGCTGGATGCGCCGTAACTGCGGGCGGATATACCAATATTATCTGGTGAAAAGCCCAAGCTCTTGACGAAATTGAAAGCCCCCACCACATCCCACGATTCGTACTGCCCATAGAAACGGCGATTGCCATCCGAATCACCGTGTCCCCGCAAATCAAAATAGAGCAGGTTAAAACCTAACGCTCGTAAATCTTTCGCCAAATACAACATTTCGGCGCGATTCTGATTTATTCCGTGAACCATTACAAGCGTCCGGTTAGAATCCTCCAACGGTAACCACCATCCCCGCAAGGTTAGCTTATCTGTTGCGGCGGAAGAGAACGTTACATCCTGATAGGAGATGCCATATTTTGTAGGCGTATCATCGAATTTTCCAAAGCGTTGAGCAACCTTATTGAAAGTATCGCCTCCATAAATTGATACCCCGATATAAATGATTATAAGAAGAATTAGTATAATCGTGGGTATAAGCCAAAGTAGCCTTGACCTGATGCGTGCCTTTTTCATGATAACCTCCTTTGCCAGTAATATTATTCTCCGGTTAGAGCGTTACAAACAAACGAGAAAGCCTTCTCTAACCTTAGTTTACCTGTAATTCGGCTGCATATTACAGCGTGATTACTGTCAATTACTATCATTTCGAGCTTGAATCCCACATTTTTGGAGTATATTTAGATGCAATAGTAAACGGGTGGGGAAATTAGTGACGCTGTAGAAAAAGGATACAGGGGATAAAAAATCCCCCTTCGCAGTTTGGAAGGGGGGAGCATTTCTTACTCTAAATAATCCTTGAGCTTTTTGCTACGGCTGGGGTGTCGCAGCTTTCTCAAAGCTTTCGCCTCTATTTGGCGGATACGCTCGCGGGTTACTCCGAACTCACGCCCAACTTCCTCTAGTGTGCGACTACGCCCATCATCTAGCCCAAAACGAAGTTGCAATACCCGACGTTCCCGCTGAGTCAGGCTGTCCAACACATCTTCCACCTGTTCTTTAAGTAATTGGTGGCTGGCAGCATCGGCAGGAGCAAGCGCTTTTTGGTCTTCAATAAAATCGCCTAGATGTGAATCTTCTTCCTCACCGATTGGCGTTTCAAGCGAAACCGGCTCTTGCGAAATTTTGATAATCTCGCGCACTTTTTCAGCCGGCAAACCCATCTCGCGAGCAATTTCATCGCTGGTTGGGTCACGACCGAGTTCCTGTACCAAGCGACGGCTGGTGCGAATTAAACGATTGATGGTCTCAACCATATGCACCGGAATACGGATTGTACGTGCTTGGTCAGCAATTGCACGAGTAATCGCTTGGCGAATCCACCACGTAGCGTAGGTGCTGAACTTATAGCCTTTGCGATAATCGAATTTCTCAACCGCACGGATAAGCCCGATATTGCCTTCTTGAATAAGATCTAAGAGTGACATACCGCGCCCTATATACTTTTTGGCAACGCTAACAACCAACCGCAAGTTAGCTTCGGTTAGATGACGACGCGCTTCATCATCTCCGGCTTCCATCCGTTTCGCCAAATCTACTTCTTTTGCAGCTGTTAGCAAAGGAACTCGCCCAATCTCTCGTAGATACATACGAACCGGATCATCAATGCTCATGCCTTCTAGGTCGAAAGCAATATCAAGGTCAGGGTCAGGCTCATTCGAGTCTTCACCCTTACCGCGAGTGTTAAATTCTTTAGCATCGTCCAATATTTCAATGCCGAGTTCAATAAGTTCGGCATAAACATCTTCTATTTGCTCTAGATGCGATTCCGGTTCAGGAATCGCTTGCAGAATCTGGTCCTGGGTAACGTAGCCCTGTTTTTTGCCCCGTGTTAGCAAGTCGCTCAGGTTGGTCACAGGCGCTAAAGCTTCGAGAGCTTTATCGGGGCTAAGGACATCATCGTCCATTAATACTACATCCTCATCCAGCAAATCAGGTTCTAAGATATCTTCTGGCTCTACTTCTTCTTCGGCAGATTTTTCAGCCAGACCGAGCAAGCGATCTACATCGTTGACCTCCTCAACAAGAGTATCTCCTTCGTAGTGCCGCTTGCGCTTTGTATTACCCATTATTTTCGCACTCCCCTAAAAGAATATATTTTTAATCAAGCAGTTTGCGTTTGTAATTATTATTTGTTATATTGAGCTTGTTTGAAGCACATATACTCAAACACTAGTTTTTTGGTCTAGTTTTGGTTTCACAATGTTTGCGCCAATAAAGACCCTTGTTTAAGTTGGTTTGCTTCAGCCCGTACCCACACAAAACTATAATTCTTTATTAACCCCCTAATTACCGATCACGACTATCCTTAAAAACCACACTCAGGCTGGGTTGGTTATTAAAAATTTCTACCCTAAGCTTATCGGCTTGCCGGAAAATCTCATCTTCATTTTCCAACATATTTTCTCTAGTTCCATCCGCATTTTCGCCAGTATTTGCAGACTCTTCGCAATTACGTTGCATCTCTACTAATGTTGGTACGAAATCCATCGCTCTAGAGTTACGCAAACGCCTCAGTTGAAACTGAAAAGCCGCACTTACCTCAACGTAGGGGTCAAGTTCCGGTTGCGAATTTACATCAGCCATAAGCTGTGCAAAATAGCTTGCTATCTCTGGCGCAAAGGATTCTTCTATTTCAGCGAGTGAAACCCCATGTTGCTTGGCTTCAATTAGTGATTCATACAGAAATCGGTTTTCACCTTTTCTAAAATCATCAGGAGAGATTTGTTTACCCTCTTGCCCTATAATATCGAGGGCTTTCGAGTAGCGCCACACGAAAGCAAGGAGTTTATCCTCATAATCTAGTTGAAGGCGTGTTCCTATTTGGATAACAGGTGGCGGTGTTCCTTCACCTGTAGCTATATCAACACTAGAAACATCGCTATCGTTATCGTTCGTAGTTTTTTCGATAGAAGGCTTGGAATATTGTGTTCTTGAAACCCTCTTTAACTCCGCATATAGCAAATCCGCGCCAGTATTGGTTATTCGCGCCAGTTTCTGGATATAATGCTCACGCTCTATACGATCGCGCACTTCCAGAATTACCGGAATAAGGATTTCAACTGCTTCACTTTTGCCTCGCGCATTACTTAAATCCATTGAAGCAGCTACACTGGTAAAAGTGTAATCTACTACCGGAACAGCACGAGCAATCATTTCTTTCCAGCGGTTGGGATTCTCGCGAACCACTTCATCTGGGTCTTTGCCCGTCGGTAAAATCGCTACTCTTATATCGGCATCGAGTTGTTGCTCGAACTGAATCAGCCCTTTGGGGTTAGGAACCGCTACGCTATAGCTATCAAAACCTCGTTTTAACACTTCAATGCCTTGCAAGGTTGCTTTCTGTCCGGCATAATCGGCATCAAGTGCCAGCACTATACGTTTGGTAAGTTTCTTTAATGATACAACATGCTTTTCGGTCAAAGCCGTTCCCAAAGGCGCAATTACATTACTAAAACCTGCTTCGTGCGCAGCGATAACATCCATGTAGCCTTCTACCACTACCGCACAGTCGCTGCGGCGGATGCTATCCCGCGCTAGGTCAAACCCATAAAGCGTGGCGCTCTTGTCGAACAGAAAAGTCTGAGGCGAGTTCAGATACTTTGGCGCATCGGAAGGGGCACCTTCAAGCACACGACCGCCGAAAGCGATTATCTGTCCTTGCCTGTCTTTAATCGGAAAAATCAGCCGACCTCGAAACCTATCGTAATAACCTTCCCCATTTTCTCTTTCGCCCACCAACCCGGCTTGCACCAATTCTTGTGGTGAGAAGCGACCTTTAGCGGTAAGATATTTGAATAAATTATCCCAGCTATCCAGAGCATAACCAAGCCCGAACAATTCAATAGACTTTGGTGTTACCCCGCGTTTTGACAAATAGGCGCGAGCAGCCTGACCTTCATTAGATTTGAGCAACAAGTGGCTAAAATAGATTGCCGCCGCTGCATTTATTTCTTTAAGACGTTCTTTAAGCTGTTGTTGGGATTGGACTTCGGGGTCGGGCGCGATTTGTGGCTGGCGTTCAGGTAATTCTACTCCCGCCCGCTTCGCCAGCATTTCCAGGGCTTCGTTAAATTCCAACCCTTCGGTTTTCATCGTAAAGGTAAATATATCGCCGGACTCATGGCAACCGAAACAATAGTAGCTCTCAGTTTGAGGGAATACAAAAAAACTCCCGGATTTTTCACCGTGAAAAGGACAAAGACCCTTATAATTTTTCCCGGATTTTTTAAGCGGGACTCGCGTGGAAATATGATCCACCACGCTTAAGCGTCGCTTAATTTCTTCGATGTAGTTAGGCACAAAGCCATTCATACGCATCGCCTTTAGCCGGTAAAACTTCGATAGCCGTAAACGGTTAGCCCTATAAATAAAAATAGTTCTGCCGCCCTTAAATTCAAGTTCGACAAATCAAAACCAATTTTGATTTTTCTATTCGATTTAGGGCAACCAGTAGGTTATCGGATATGCCCAAGCAGTAAGCGCCAATAATCGCAGCAGCATTTTGTGCGTCTTTTGGCTGACCTTTTATTCTACCCCTTTTTCTATTCACTTTTCAAGTGGTTTTTCCACATATATTGTTTCAGTTTGGTGTATAGATAGGTGTAAAATTGTGGACAAAAAAGGATTCAGCCCTTAACGGAGGGGCTTTGTATGAGTAGGCACACCGATGCACTGTGAAGACGATTTTATTTATGTGAAGTTACTTCTATTCGGCTTAACCCATAACTTCGACCATTCATATGGTTTGCTATTTTGCTAGGCTAGGCTAGTCACGGTTTGGCATGCAACCGGATTTTAAAAATGGTAAAATGGCTGAGCTGTTGCGAAGGATAAGTACAAAAATAGTGCGAAAAGCCACATTGGAGTGGCGAGGAGTGCAAACATATGGATTTCCAGCTTAGTGAAGAACATCAGCTTTTCCAAAATACTGTTCGTGATTTTGCTGATAAAGAAATAGCTCCTAAAGCTCTTTATTATGATAAGAACCACGAATTTCCATGGGAAAATATCAAAAAGATGGCAGCATTAGGGCTTTTAGGGGTGCCTTATTCCGAAGAATGGGGTGGGGCAGGGGGTGATACCCTAATGTACGCTATGGCGGTTGAAGAAATCAGCCGTGCCTGTGGTAGCACCGGAATTATTCTAGCAGCACATACCTCTCTTGGCTCTGCTCCATTCTATTTGTTTGGTACGGAAGAACAAAAGCGAAAATACCTGATACCGTTGGCGCGGGGCGAAAAAATCGGCGCATTTGGTCTTTCAGAAACTAACGCCGGAAGCGATGCAGCAGGTACTCGCACTACTGCTGTGCTTGATGGAGACGAGTGGGTTATTAATGGCTCCAAGAACTGGATAACCAGTGGTAGCCTTGCAGATACTGTAATTATTACCGCAATGACCGATAAAAACAAAGGGGCGCGGGGTATATCGAATTTTATTATTGAAAAAGGCACCCCCGGCTTCACCTATGGTAAAAACGAAGAGAAGATGGGGTTGCGAGCCTCTGTAACCAGCCAACTTTTCTTTGATAACTGCCGTATTCCCAAAGAGAATATTCTGGGACAACCTAATGATGGCTTCAGGCAGTTTATGCAAATTCTGGATTCTGGTCGCATCAGTATCGGCGCAATGGCGCTGGGTATTGCGCGAGCCGCATATGAAGCCGCGCTTCGCTACTCCACCCAACGCCACCAATTCGGGCGACCTATCAGCGATTTTCAGGCAATTCAATTTAAGCTGGCGGATATGGCAACTCAACTTGAAGCAGCACGCCTCTTGATTTACCAATCTGCGTGGTTAAAAGATAAAAAATTGCCTTTTAGCAAGGAAGCGGCAATGGCAAAATTGTTTGCCAGCGAAGTAGGTGAGCGTGCTTGTCATCAGGCGATTCAGATACATGGGGGCTATGGATACGTAGAAGAATATCATGTCGAGCGCTACTACCGGGATATTCGCCTCTGCGAAATCGGCGAAGGTACTTCCGAAATACAGCGAATTGTCATTGCGCGTCTTTTGCTGCGCGAATTGAAAAACCAATAGGAAACGGCAAAATAATGGACTTACAGCTTACTTCAGAACAGGAAATGATTCGCCAAGTAGCACGCGAGTTTGCCGACAAAGAACTCTTACCTACCGCTGCCCATTTTGACGAATTGCAGGAGTTCCCTACTGCCCTGTGGAAAAAGCTCGGCGAAATGGGCATGATGGGCTTGCTCATACCCGAAGAATGGGGCGGAGCAGGGGTAGATACGGTTAGCTATGTGTTAGCGTTAGAAGAAATAGCGCGGGGTAATCCCGCTCTCAGTACCGCTATGTCGGTAAACAACTCGCTAACTTGCTACGGTATATGGAAATTCGGCACAACTGAGCAGAAGCGCAAGTATCTGATACCGTTAGCACAAGGTCAAAAGCTAGGCGGGTATTGCCTCACCGAAGCTGAAAGCGGAAGCGATGCCGCTAAAATGCGTGCTACAGCCACCTTGCAGGGAGATAAATACCTTCTAAACGGTTCCAAAATGTTTATTACCAGTGGCATTTCTGGGCATATATATCTGGCTTTTGCCGTTACCGACAAAACGAAGGGTTCCAACGGGATTTCCTGCTTCATAGTAGAAAAAAGTTTTCCCGGTTTCAAGGTTGGTAAAAAACTGGACAAATTAGGGATGCGAGCCAGCGATACCACTGAGATAATTTTTGAAAATTGTGAAGTCCCAGTTGAAAACCTGCTCGGAAATGAAGGAGAGGGGTTTAAACTTGCTTTGCAATTGCTGGACGGAGGCAGAATCGGAATTGCAACGCAAGCGTTGGGTATTGCACAAGCCGCATACGAGTTTGCTCTGCAATATGCCAACGAACGGCAACAATTCGGGCATAAAATATATGATTTTCAGGCGATTCAGTTTATGGTAGCGGATATGGCAACCCGGATAGAAGCAGCACGTTTGCTGGTACATAAAGCGGCAAGCCAGCGCGACCAAGGCAAAAGCGTGGGGCTTGAAGCCAGCATGGCAAAGCTGTTCGCCAGCGAAACCGCTATGAAAGTAACTACCGATGCCGTACAAATATATGGCGGTTACGGATATATCAAAGAATATCCGGTTGAGCGTTACTTCCGCGATGCAAAGGTTACAGAAATATACGAGGGTACAAGCCAGATTCAAAGGCTGGTAATTGCCAGAAATCTGCTCAAGTCGCTTGCCGGCACACACTAGCCAACGTCCAGTCTGCATTTAGATGGAGGATATTTGTCAATCATTTCTCAGGATAATCTTCAAAACAGGGCGCAAGTTATTCCCGCAACCTTGAATCATAGATTTTCCACGTTACCTGCAATTATCTGGCTGTTGTTAACGGTTTTCTCAGCCGCTTTGCTTTACTCAATTACTCGGCGAGTTACATTCCTCGCCGATGATTATATTTTTCTAGGGCAACTTACCTTTACCCATCCTTCATTTGTCGATAACTTGAGTTGGTTTGGGCGTGATTGGGGTATAGGAGCGCAGTTTTATCGTCCTTTGGTAAGACTTGGGTATTATTTTCAATTTCTAATTTTTCAAGATAACCCAACAGGTTGGCATCTGGTTTCGGTAGCCTTACACGCCGCTAATGCAGGGCTAATTTATTTAATCGGTTGGTTGATAAGCAAACGAATAGTGGTAGGAGGGGTAGCCGGGCTGGTGTTTGCGCTCCAGCCAATTCATAGCGAACCGATTGCATGGATAAGTGGGCAAGGCGATTTACTGGCAACATTTTTTGCGCTTGGCAGTTTATTATGCTGGATAAGGTATCGGCAACATCCTAAACATGCTTTAAAATGGTATATTGCAACTTCAAGTCTATTTATATTTGGGCTGCTCAGTAAAGAAGCCGCTATAGCTATTCCGCTGGGGTTGTTGTCATATGATTTTGTAACCGGAGGGCTGGATTTCTTTTGGAAACACAAAAAGTTTTCAAGAGTAGCATTGCAACGCTTGATTATTTCCTATATCCCGGTTTTTCTCATTTCTCTTGCATACCTGATTCTCAGAATTGCGCTTTTTAAAGGTCTGGGTGGGTATGGAGGCGAGGCAGGACAAAAGCTGGATTTTGGACTGTTCATAAGCAATTACACAAACTGGATAAGTACACCTTTTCAGTTCTCAGGCACTACCGGACTAGTTTTGGTTGGGCTTATTATTGCGTTCATAGCTTTAAGTATTGTTCAAGAATGGGAGCAATTTCGCTTACAACATGGTTTGCCCCTTGATTCCGAAGTAGCCAAACCCATTTTGCCTGTTGAGGGTAAGTTGGAAAATCCGAATTTTCCTAACTTCCCTCAAATCCAACTCGCGCCCAAACCTATTGACGTGCCGGTTGCTCCAAAGCTTCCTCCACCGCCCTACCATACCTTGCGCTCCGCCGGTTTTGGCTTCCTTTGGATAATTCTCTTTCTTTTACCAGTACTATTTACGCTACCCGCAGAACGTTTTACCTATTTACCGAGCGCAGGCTTTGCTATCTTTATCGGGGCAATCATAGCTCCTTTTACAACCTATACCCAACCAAAAACCCGAACTTTTATAGAATTGGGTTTCTGGCTCAGAGTAATTGCGATAATAGCTTTGCTTGGTTCATATGGCGCAACCAGTTCTGCCAGAATACAACAATGGCTAGATGCCGGTAATACCTCACGTCAAATCCTGAATTTAACCAAAAAAGTGGTACCTAATGTACCAAACTATACGCATATTGTGAGTGAGGGTGTTCTTGATAGTAATAGCGGGGCATTAATTTTCAGAAATGGATATACTGATGCAATCCGGTTACTCTACAAAAACAGCACTATTGATGTAGAAAAGGTTGGCAAACTGCCTATTTTGCAAGATCGCCTTAAAAATTCTATTTTCCTCGAATACAAAGGTGAGAATCGGTTGATTAACCATACCGAAATCGTGGATGCTATGCTAAAACGCAACGAGGTATTAAAGCAGAGCAAATCTTTTCTTAGCTGGAATTTTGTACGTGGTACCTCCGGTAGTGCTGTTTCAGGTAACTGGTTTGACCTGAATAATACAGGTTCATTGGTCTCGCAAGATACTGGTCTGTCAGTCAACGCCTCGCGGGGTGTTTTGCTGCAAAGCCCCGATTTTACACTTGCGGCGGCTCAATTAGGTTCGTTGGATATTACAATGAAAGTTGCCTCAAAAGGGCGTGCCTATCAGGGTGAAGTAACTTGGTTAGCTAATAGTTCAACCGACATCGCTTCCAAAACGGCTGTTTTCTTCGATATTATTGCCGATGGACAATTTCATACTTACCATATAACACCCGAAATAGTCCGTAATTTTGGCTATGCCGACCAAATAGCGCGGATAAGGCTTAGCTTACCCGATGGACTTGAAGATGTAATAATCCAGAAAATTGAGCAGTTCCAACTACCGTTCGATTACCAAGTGCTTCAAAAGTAGCCAAATTTCATTGGGGTTTGGGAATTAGCTTGCAGTACAGGTTGCCGCGCCGATGTGAAGAACCTTTCAAAAGCCCATGCCTCCTGAGTGTGATAGTATCACCGCTAAGAGAGTGTGCCGGTATTTTAAATATTAGTTCGCCTCCCTCCGGCGCGGGTAAATTCCATTCTCCCCCCTTTGCTAAAACCTCTAAAGGCACTTCAACGCTGGTATATAAGTCGCGCCCTTCTATCTGGAATTGTGGATGCGGCAATAGTTCAACCAAAACGTGAATACTGGTGGCATAGGGCATATGCAGGGGATGCGGAACATTATCTATCCAATGCCGCATTTCTATTCGCATCGACATATCCGGTAACATTCCGGGTGGGATATTTATTTCCAGTATTTCGTAAGAAACCAAAAACCCGTTACCATCACAACGAGGGCAGGTTTGAGCCATGTGGGGTAATACACGCGCCCCCTTGCAACGCCCACAGGTATGGGTTTGCCCAACATTGATAGTGCGTTTAGCCCCCTTAAAAAGCTCTTGTAAAGTAATTCTTACTCGGTAATTCAGATAAGAAGGGCGTGGCATGTGAGGCTTACTCATAGTACGGCGTTTGGGGGTTGAACGCGCCTCTTGCTGGTAAGTTTTGGCGGCAGCAGCAGTATAGGCGCGAACTCCAAGCCAATCGTCTTCAGATTCAACACTATTTGATGTAGCGTTTTTCTGAAGAGTGGAATCATAGGTAAGCCGTTTTTGAGGGTTGCCAAGAGTTTCATAAGCCTGTTGTATAGCCAGAAATTGCTCTGCCGCCCTAGGATTATGAGGATTCAAGTCAGGATGAAATTTCTTGGCTAACCGCCGATAGTTTGCCTTTACTTGTTCGGGTTGCGCCCCTATATTTAGTTCGAGTAACTCATAGTAATTTTTCATATCTATCGAATCTGTATTTTACTAGAAAAAGGAACTTAAAAAAGGGCTAAAAGGCTGTTTTCAAGCCTTATTACTTTAGTCTATAATATAAGAGAACAATCATCCGTTATTCTTTGATTCATCTTTT
Organism: Candidatus Chlorohelix sp.; assembly: GCF_037138995.1. Classification (NCBI taxonomy): domain Bacteria; kingdom Bacillati; phylum Chloroflexota; class Chloroflexia; order Candidatus Chloroheliales; family Candidatus Chloroheliaceae; genus Candidatus Chlorohelix; species Candidatus Chlorohelix sp. Next base: position 76,355 of record NZ_JBAXHI010000011.1, read on the forward strand.
GAATAAAAAAATGCGGGGTTGCACCCGCGCAGCGTCTCTATAACATCCTAAGCATTAAAGAACATTTCTTCCCCTATAAATACCTTCTAACTACTGAAATAATTGGGGCAAATCCTATTGCGCCTAATGTAACACCACTACCCAACCCGGTCAAATGTACATATTGCCTGTTTTGGAAATCTTATTTTTAGATATTTCCATCTTAAAATCCATCTACTTTCACGAAGGTTTGCTCCGTATAGTTTGTGTTTTAGACTACCGCAAAGTAACACTTGAGTAGTATAATCTGAATATGAGGTCAGTAGTAAACTCATAATCTTAAAAAATATGCTGTAAACAAGAAATTGCTGAGAATGGGATCACAAGAAACATTAGCTCAAAATAAGCCTAATACGCCGCGACCTGCAAAATCTACCTTGCGAGGTCATCTGGACTTGCTCGATCCGGTAACATGGGTAGCAGGTCCACAAGGCTTTATAAGTGGCGCTGTAGCAAGTGGCGGAATGAAATTGGATTGGCAAACACTTGGGCTGATAATTATCGGTTCAATTCTGGTAGGACCACTCACCATCGGTTTCAGCCAATCCATCAATGACTTTTTCGATCGTGAACTAGATGCCATTAATGAACCGACACGTCCGATTCCGGCTGGGTTGGTAACTTTAAATGGCGCAATCCTAAACTTTACGGTGATAGCATTACTGGCAATATTTTCGGCAGTTTTGCTGGGCTTGCTAGGCGGTCAAAACTCCGGGTTTATCATAATATTGACTATTCTAGGTCTAGCGCTTGGCGCAATGTACAGTATCCCGCCCTTCGAGTTCAAGCGCAACGGCATAACCGGACCACTTTCAGTAGGATTAGGCTATAACCTGATGACTTGGATTACAGGTAATATGGTTTTTGGTCCTTTCAAAACTGAAATACTCGTGGTAGCTTTGGTAAATGCCTTTGTAGCAGCCGGTTTACTGGTACTAAACGACCTGAAAAGTATCGAAGGAGATAAGAAACTAGGCTTACGCACGTTGCCGGTGATGCTCGGCGTGAAAAAAGCCTTGTGGGTCTCTTACATCTATATTGACTTGTCACAAGCAGTATATGTAGTTTATCTTGCAGCTATCGGGCATTACTGGATAGCGTTAATACAAGTGGTAGCTCTAGTATTACAATTTTTTGCACAACGTCCACTATACCAGAACCCCACTCATACACAATATAAAAAATATTTGCTTACGGGCAACGGCTTAATCGCAGTCGTAGCTTTCGTTTCTGCCCTTAGCTTTGGCGGCTACGACCCGTTTAGAACTTGGTAATAATATAATGCCTAGCGTAAAAATAGGACAAGCTAATAACCCTATATTTTATGAATTAAGTACACCCGCAGAACCGGAAGGCACTGTTGTATTCATTAATGCGTGGTGTTCATCAGCGCGATATTGGAAAGAAACAGTAAAAAGGATTTCGTCCCGTTTTCAAACCCTAACTTATGATCAACCGGGTATCGGACGCAGCCTTTCAAAAGAAAAACCATTACCAGCTACATATAAAGGCACAATTGATAACGGCAGCAACGAAGCGCTTGAATTAATCGAACATCTGGAACTGTTGGATAAGCCTTTACATGTGGTGGGTCATTCACTGGGCGTTGTTATAGCAACACATCTCGCTACTATTTTAGAGTCGCGTGGCAAATTGGCAAGCTTAACTATCGTAAATTGCGGAAGTTTTGAAATCGAGGATCGCAAGGGCGAAATACTTGTACCCTTTATCAAACTAGTTGTAAACATAAAACGTATCCTTGAATTACCGGGTTTGCGGCAATTAACCATCCGTAAGTTAGCAGCACGCCCCATCGAAAGCAGCTATGAACAAATTATTATCAACGATATGGTTGCTTCGGATATACGTATAGCACGTGAATTAGCGCTTTCCTCACTTACTCCTGTTAATCTGGAACGCTACCATCGAGAAGTTGGTGAGCTTAAAGCACCTCTTTTGCTGGTAGTGGGTGATAGAGATGGCACAATTCCTCCAAAGGGAATGTACAACATTAAACGTTTCAAACCAACAGCAAAGCTTGTGCCATTTCCCGATTGTGGGCATTTTCTTATGCTTGAACGACCTAACAATTTCGCAGAAGTATTGTTACAGCATCTAAGCCCTAAAGTTGTATCTGTTTGTTGAGACTTAATAGTACCATTTAGTTAGTTAATATATTTTAATCGATAATAAAAACAACAATATAAACTGGTAGCCCAACAAAATAATCTGGAGAATCCCAGGATAATATTTCGGTATTAGTTCGCAAGAATATATCTCCAGATTTCGGGTAATCACCTGGCTCGAAAGGAGAAAGTTGCCTTGAGCCGAAATGCAAACAAACAAACTGTACCACGCAAACTCCCCCATGTCATCACTTATGAGGGTGATGGCTTACGCCATTGCCTGTTTGACCTACTCAAGTCTAATCGAAACGTGATGTTTCTAGCTTCTGGGCAGGCAACTCATAATTTTCCCACACCGGGAAACCTACTGGCACAAATAGCGTGGGAAGTAGGGAACAAGTACCCGCCTCGCCTGTTTGGATTAGGGGAATTTTTACAAGACCTTGTACCTACCTCTATTAATTTAATCGCGCAGGGTTATCATCCATTGGTAATAATGAACACAACCGATCTTGCTCGCAATTATGCCGGGTTGTCGGCGGCTTGCGCGGCTAATTTACCGATTACCTGTGTACTTATCGCCGGCAAAGAAAACGGGCAAACTTGGCAACCGGCAGCCGTAAATGAGTTATCGGTACTTTTGACTCTTCCAAGTTTGAATATCGGTGAGCCATCCGATACGATTGAGCTACGCCAGATGCTTAAAACTGCTCTCTCCCATGAAGAGGGACCAACCGTTATTCGTTACATCCCGTTCGAGTTTGGCAAAGCTATCGTCAAACCAAACCTCGGACCTATCCCCGGTCTTGGTAAAGGGCATATGCTCCGGCAAGGCAAAGAAGTGGCGTTAGTTGCTCTTGGAGATAGTGTGCAAGTTGGTTTGCACATCGTGGAAGAACTTGAAAAGCAGGGACACGATGCCGCGCTGTTGGAAGCAAGGTGGGCGCGTCCGCTGGACGAACCACTCTTGAATGCAGTAGCGCACCACTTTAGGCGTTTAATAACGCTAGAACGTGGCGAATTAAACGGAGGCTTTGGTACAGCAATTCTTGAGCATTTTGAACGGCGTAATGAGCAAGAAATTGTGGTACACCGAGTGGGTCTGGGAAGTCGAGAAAGCGATGATGTGTTAGCTTTATGCTCGGAAGTTATTCGCTTTATCGATGTTTACAATGAAAAGCAAGGATTTCAGTTACCTGTCGTTTTAAAGAGGAAATTTAGCAGTTGAGTTTTTAGTTTTTATTTCTTTTATCAAATAAACACAGCCGGGAGGAACATTTTCCAACCCGGTTTTTAATTAATCAAGATGCTATATAATATCTCCCGATATGAGATAAATTAAAGGAGATTTGAGCATATGAAATTGAGCCGCGACTCGGTACGACTGATTATGTTGGCTACTCAAAACTTGCTGAACCCTCCAACCGCTACCCCTGACAAGGAAGTTGTACTTAACACCATTCGACAGATGGGAATTTTACAAATTGATACTATCAATGTTATAGCGCGAAGCCCCTATTTGGTGCTATGGAGCAGGCTTGGTGATTATAATCCGACATTGCTGGAAAATCTGCTGGCGGAAGGTCAGCTTTTTGAATATTGGTCGCATGAAGCTTGTTTTTTACCAATTGAGGACTATCCCCTTTACCGCCGTTTAATTCTGGATAAGCGCAAGGGATGGCATCCCGATTCTGCTTGGGTTGAAGAAAATAAAGCCGAAATAGAATATGTGTTGGAACATATACGCAATAATGGAACGGTACGTTCCGCTGATTTTTCACGAAAAGAGGGATTAACTGCCGGCGGTTGGTGGGATAGGAAGCCGGAAAAAATTATACTCGAATACCTCTTTAATTCAGGAGAGTTAATGATTGCGAAACGCTCAAATTTCCACCGAGTATATGAGCTAAGGGAGCGAGTTTTGCCCGAATGGGAGGATTCTTCCACACCCGATTATGCCGAAGTAATTGAAAGATTGGTACTTAAAGCGGTTCAAGCACTCGGCATTACACATCCACGCTGGATTGCAGATTATTTCAGGCTAAAAAAGAAGGAGATACCACCCTTACTCGAAAGGCTGGTTTCAGAAAACCGTCTTGAATTAATCGAGATAGAAGGCTGGGATAGTTCCGGCTATTACCACTCTGATAATCAACCGCTAATTGAGCAAGCAGCAAAAGGCAGCCTAGAAGCAACCCATACTACCTTGCTCTCGCCGTTTGATCCGCTGGTTTGGGACAGGAATAGAGCAAGGGAATTATTTGACTTTAACTATACTATCGAATGTTATACGCCTGCTTCCAAGCGGCAATATGGCTATTTTTCTTTGCCGATTTTATGGCAAGGAAAATTGATCGGGCGGCTAGACCCCAAAGCGCACAGGCGAGAACGACTCTTTGAAATTAAAAGCTTCCACCTTGAACCTCAAGTTCAGATAACCGATGAAATGATAAAGGACGTTACGACAGCCATAAAACGACTGGCAATTTGGCATAAGACTCCAGAGGTGATTATCCAAAAATCCAATCCACCTGAATTGGCAGAATTATTATCAAATGCGATTAATTAGACTCAAACACTATTTTCTTGATATTTGGATGAAATGAACACTGCGCCCGAAATAATAATTAAAGAAGCTATAGTGAAAGAAGCTCCATTGGTCTATAGCATAATGCTGCAAGCTTTTGAAGCTTATGACACCAAGTTGGAAGTGCCTTCTTCTGCGACAGGAGAAACCGTTGAGAATGTAGTTGAGATAATGAAACAAGGCGGAGCGTTGCTTGCATATGAGGACACAAAAGCGGTAGGTTGCGCTCGCTATATTCTCAAATCCGATCATTTATACGTTGGAAGAGTCTCAGTTCTACCAACCTATCGCAAACGTGGTATTGGCTTGGCTTTAATGCGCTATTTCGAACAAATTGCATTTCGTAATGGTCTTCGCGAAATAAGATTGGGAGTGCGCCAATCACTTCCTGAAAACCAGCAATTTTATTTGAAGCGGGGTTATGAAGTTACTTTAATTGAACCACATCCCCGCGGAAACGACACTATCATCTGGATGACATTTATAATGCCGAAACAACCTATTATCTGCTAAAGGTGCCTATAGCAATAGGCAATCCTATCCAAACCCTGCTGTTTCCAAGCATGTAATAGGCAACTATAGCCGCCATGTGAACAATAAGAGTAACCTTGTGAAAAGCTTACTCCCCGACAGCTTCAGACTTGGCAATTGGTTGCCGACACCTGATTTAGTTTTTCTTTAACTTTTACTTATATATACCCTTTGTTTTATATTCATCTATTATGATAAGAAATAAAGGCAGGGTAGTAATTTATTAATTCCTGCTCTTTTCTTCCCTCGGCTTGTCTTATGTTGGGCAGAGGATACTCATACCTTCTCAACAGGAGGCATAATCATATGTTTGCGCTAACACAACAGCCTGAAACTGATATTGGTCTGGATAGCTCCTTAACCCCTGATGTTCTCTTAAGAGCCGTTGATAAGTTCAATTACAGCCAACCTATAAAAAGCAGTCTTCGCAATCTGAAAAGCAATATTCTGATAGATGACCCGGTAATTGAATCGGACAAGGTAGGCGCACTTACCTTAACCGGGACAATCGGCAAATCGAAGTTTTTACTGAAGTTTCCGCCAAAATGGAATCATGAATTGGTTTTATTGGTGCATGGTTATATAGATCCGGGTACTCCAATTAGCCTAGAGCAGATTGGACTTGATAAAATTGATCTAGGGGTATTAAATAGCGCTTTTGAACAAGGCTTTGCCTATGGCTATTCTACTTTTGGTAAAGTTGGTTATGCAGTAGAAGAAGGCGCCAAACATACTTTATACGTAAAAAAGTTCACCGAAGTGCTAGGAATGGAGCGTGCCTATCTTTCCGGTCGTTCAATGGGTGGTAACATTACAATCGCCTTGCTGGAAAAATACCCCCGTGAATTTGCAGGCGCACTTACCTATTGTGGAGTAATGTCCGGTTGGTACGAACAGATAAAATACCTATCCGATTTCAGAATTATTTATGATTATTTCACCAAACCCCTAGACGCTCCAATTGCACTATCGAGTTGTGGCGATGTGTTGTGTCCTGCCACAATACCTGACCGCCACGAAGTGCTTAATTCGGTAAACACATTGTTTTACATGACAGAAAAAAATATGAATGCAACTCCAGCAAACCATACTTTGATAAACATTATCAAACGTATTTCGCTGATAACAGGGGTTAATCCCGATCCCATATCATATAGCACCGTGTTACTCACCAATAGCGTAGGATTAGATGATTATATCGAAACTGCTGGCGCTAACGGTTATTCCAACGAAAACAAATTGTATAACTACCCGCCAGAATATTTGCCCGCTATAGAAGATATAAAAGCTCTAGAAGCCCTGAACAATGGTGTGCAGCGATTACCATGCAAGCGAGTTGCTACTGCCTACCTTAAACGCTGGTACACGCCTACCGGAAAATTCAGGGCTAAGTTGCTGGCAATACACAACCTCAAAGACCCTGCTGTTCCTTTCATACACGAGCTAAAGCTGGATGAAATGACAAGAAAGTTCGGAAGCAAACTGGTAGTTTGGATAGCGCCGGATAAACCAATTGTACCTAACGATCCAGAATCAGGTCCCGGGCATTGCTTTTTTACCCCAGAGCAAATGAGTTTTGCATGGAACGAGTTAAGAAATTGGGTTGAAAAAGGCGCTCCACCAGCATCCGGCTTTCCAAACGAATTGCTAAGTTGAGTTAGCTCCTTCCGGTTTGAGACGGAAGGCTATTTTGAGTTCACTTACCACCACTCGGTAACTCTCGAATTTGATATTACAGATAGATTTTTAGTAAAACCAAAAGACGCAATTAGCGATATAATATTGCAAGTATGCTAAAAACAAATAGAAAGATAAATCATTGGCAACAAATAATAGAATAAAACAATATCGTGAAAACTGGCAATCCGAGATGGATAATGTGGCGTTATATCGCGCCATCTCTGACATCGAAAAACAACCTCAGCTAAAAGAAGTTTACAAACGTATGGCTGACGTAGAAGAGGTGCATGCCAAATTATGGGAAAGCAAATTCAAAGAATTCAGCGCTACGTTTCCCGCCCATAACCCCGGTTGGAGAACGCGAGCGCTTATCTGGCTGGCGCAGAAATTCGGCACTCAATTTGTTCTTCCGACCATTGCCAATCGAGAACAGGTGGACAGTCACGCATATGATAAACAGCCCGAAGCGCAAGCAGCCAATCTTCCGCGCGACGAACAGACACATGCTTTGTTGTTACGCACCATAACCGGCGCATCTACCGAAGGAATGGTGGGCAGCCAAGTAGCCCAACTGGAAGGGCGACATCGAGGCTCTGGTGGTAACGCGCTGAGAGCGGCAGTATTAGGCTCAAATGATGGGTTAGTATCAAATCTTAGCCTTGTTATGGGCGTGGCTGGCGCGGACTTGGCAGGACATACCATTCTCATTACCGGAATTGCCGGGTTACTGGCAGGCGCATGCTCTATGGCATTGGGGGAATGGTTATCCGTACAAAGCGCCCGTGAATTGTACCAAAAACAAATCAGCATTGAAAAACAGGAGTTGGCAGAAGCTCCTGAGGTCGAAACCGAAGAACTAGCATTAATCTATCAGTCTAAAGGATTACCAAAAGAGGAAGCACAAGCGCTGGCTCAAAAATTGATCGGCGATACTAGTACCGCGCTGGATACACTCTCCCGCGAAGAACTGGGTATAGACCCTGACGAACTAGGCGGTTCCGCTTGGGTAGCGGCAGGAACATCATTTTTATTATTCGCGGTAGGCGCAATAATTCCGGTGTTACCCTACTTCTTTGTTTCCGGGTTGATGGGCGCGACAATAAGCGGAGCGTTGAGCGCAGTAGCCCTGTTCTTGATAGGAGCAGGTATAACGCTGCTAACCGGACGCAACACCTTGTATTCCGGTTTCCGACAAGTGCTTTTCGGTTTATTGGCAGCAGGGGTAACGTTTGGTGTTGGCAAGCTTATTGGCGTAGCTTTAGCAGGATGAGACTTTCTCTCTTAAAATTCACGCAAAAGGAATTTACATAGGCGTAGCTATGCTCTATAATGAGTAATGTATCACTTGCCACTGTCATATAAAACTGTACCGGCAAATAAAAATAATACTAGCCCGTTAAGCTAACAAGCAATGGCACGGGCTAGGATAGTGTCTAGCAAATATTTTGCAGGAGGACAAATATGGGCATTGGCTGGTGGGCCATGATACCCACAATAATACTGGCGGTTGTTCCTTATATTATTATCAAGAAGGGGCGCTGGTGGCCCGGCGCATTTGGCTGGATGTTGATAACTATAGCAATAGGTGTTCTGGCAGCGGAAGGTTTCCGCAATTCAGGACCTATTGGTTTAGCCGGGATTTTCTTTGGAACTGTTCTGGGATTCGCTGGAGCTTTAGGCGGACCAAACAGTCCGGCTAAATAGAATCAGGTCTGCGCCAAGCAGCTGAGGCGGGCCTGCGATAAGGCCCGCAATTTTATTTTTGGGAGCAAAACTTTATGGGTTTTATCCAGACTATCGGCGAGAATTGGCCCGAGCTTGAGAACACTCTGCTTGTTGGCGCATTCTCTGGCTGGAACGATGCAGCTGCCGGCGCTACAACTACAATTCGCCTACTTTCCGAAAAATCACAGGTAGAAGCTTTTGCTTCGATTGACCCTGAAGAATTTTATGTGTTCTCCGATACCCGTCCTGAAATTAGCCTTACCAATGAAGGTTTGCGCCAGCTAACCTGGCCCAATATCGAATTTTCGGCTGCTAAATACGTGCCGGGCTTAAATCGTTCCCTTATTACGGTGACAGGAATAGAACCCGATCTGAAATGGCGAACTTTCACCGATATATTTATTGAGATATGTCAGCGGTGCAACGTCACCGAAGTGCTATTGCTAGGAGCGATGGTCGCAACAGTACCCCATACCCGCCCTGTGCCGCTCAGTGGCTGGAGCGTCATTCCAGAGCATCAAGTTCTACTTGAGCAATTAGGTGTAACTCGCTCTCGCTATGAAGGTCCAACTGGAATGGTTGGAACGCTGCTCACACGCTTCCAAGCTGAAAATATACCCTATTCCTCTATCTGGGGCGTATCTCCGAGTTACCTATCGGTTAGCCCTAATTGGAAAGTAGCAGAGCGGTTGCTAACATCCCTAAACCGAATATACAACTTTAATATGGATTTGAGTGAGTTGCACTCGCTTTCCCAGCGGTTTGAAACGCAAGTCGCCGAAGCAATAGCCCGACAAACCGACATTGCTACCTTTGTACAAGCATTGGAAGAAAATTACGACAGGGGTTTTCGGCATATGTCGGATGAGGATGAAGGAGACGATGAGGCAGAAGGTTGGGGTGAAGGTAGTCATGAAGAAGAAGGGGAGTTGCCAAGCGCAGACATCCTGATACAGGAATTGGAGCGACAGCTTCGCAAACAGCGCGAGAATAACAACGACAGAGGTTCTTCGAGTAACTCTTAACGCTGATTCTTAAAATATTCGCTTAATCGCCTTGCACCTCAGTTTACTATCACGGTGTGGGCGATTTTTATTGCCTAATGTTCATAATTTGAAAAGCGAGAAATCCTCACCTGATTTATAATAGATGTATCATGAAATCCTGAAGCCCTGAAATAAACAATAGAGAGGTTATAGATGAATGTACTGGAAACTATCAAAGTGAGAAGAAGCGTGGGCAAGGTTACTGAGAAGAAACCTACCCGCGAGCAAATAGAAATCCTGTTGGATGCCGCTTGCCAAGCTCCAAATCATCATATGGTGGAACCGTGGCGTTATTTTGTAATTGCGGGGGTTGCACGGGCAGAACTGAGCAAAATCATGGTCGAATCGCTTACGACAAAGCTAGAAAATACTACTGACGATAAAGCGCAAGCCCTGCTTGAAAAAGAAGGCAACAAGCTATTTCGCGCCCCGGTAGTGATTATAGCTGCGTCACTAAAGCCATCTTCTCCAAAAGTTGTTGATATTGAAAACGTGGAGGCAGTAGCAGCAGCTGTACAAAATATGCTGTTGGCAGCGCAAGAAATCGGACTTGTCGCTATCTGGCGAACAGGTGAACCTGCATACGACCCGGCGATTAAGGCTTTTCTGGGTTTAGAACCGGAAGAACATATTGTAGCCTTTGTTTATTTAGGCTATCCGGCTATGCCAAATACCGAGCGTACCCCTAATCAATTCGAGAATAAAACCCAGTGGCTAGGCTGGGAAGATTAGAAGCCGGTAACGTCAAATAAATGTCGGATTATAGACTTAGAAAATATCGTGCCGCGATTAAAGAACAATTCCCGGAGTTTGAAATCAAGCGGGTTGCATACCTTTCAGAAGGTTGGGATAGCGTCGCCTGTCAGATAAACGGACAGTTTATTTTCCGCTTTCCCAAACGCCAAGAGGTTGAACTCGAACTACTCAAAGAAATAGCCTTATTACCGGAACTAGTGCTACGCTTGCCTTTGCCGATACCACAATTTGAATTCATGGCAAAAAGCGGTGGAAGGTATTTCCCTTTTGTCTTTGTCGGTTATCGCAAGTTGATAGGAACGCCACTGGAAGATTGCCCGGTTGGAACCGAAAAAGAAGAATGGTGGAAACAATCGCTAGGTCACTTTTTAAGCGCGTTGCATCGTTTTCCGATTGAAAGAGCGCGAGAATTGGGCGTTCGAGATATGGCGCTGGTATCGCAACCGACTAAGCCTTATAATTGGCGCGAAAATGTGCTGGCTTTTTATCATTTGGCGCAAAATCAGGTTTATGGGTTATTGGCACAACATGAGCGCGAAAAATTAAGACGGCTTTTCGAGAGTTACCTGCAATATGAACCCGGTTTTTCCTTTGAGCCAAAGCTGATACACGCGGATATAAACCCTGAACATATACTTCTAGATCTAAAGAATAAAATAGTTAGCGGCATTATTGACTTCGGAGATTGCTGCATTGGCGACCCGGCGCTAGATATACCGGAAGGAGTTGAACAGTATTATAGTGGTAATTTGGAGGAAGGCTGGCAGAAACGTAGTGAATTTTATAGATACTTGCCACCCTTAGATAGTATTATTTTCGGTTTAGCGCACAATAGCCCTGCTCTGATTGAATTGGGTATAAACCTTTTACGCGACATATTAATTGAGGAGAACCTATGAGCCGGAATCAAGCGGTACTGGAACCAATTGACCAACATAGAATAAAAATAAGAGGGGCTGCGCGGTTGCGAGGAGAGCTAACCGTACCGGGGGACAAATCCATCAGCCACCGTTCGGTAATTTTTAATGCTGTAGCAAGTGGCGAAGCTTTTATCACCAACTTCCTGCCCGGTGAGGATTGCCTGAGCAGCATCGAATGTATGCGTGCAATGGGTGTTGAAATAGAGCTAGACGAAACAGCCCGCACCGTCCGAGTTAAAGGCAAAGGCATCAGGGGTTTGAGCGAGAGTGCCGAAGCGCTTAACGCAGGGAACAGTGGTACAACCACGCGCCTACTTACTGGCTTACTAGCGGGGCAAAGCTTCTACAGCGTGATAACTGGAGATAGTTCCTTGCGTAGTCGCCCGATGGCGCGAGTGATAAACCCATTGAAGCAAATGGGAGCGCAAATCTGGGGGCGCAAAGGTGATACCCTTGCTCCGCTCAGTATAAAAGGAACAACTCTTAAGGGTATAAATTATAGTTTGCCGGTAGCCAGCGCTCAGCTTAAAAGCGCGATTTTGCTGGCGGCGTTATATGCCGAGGGAGAAACCCATCTGAGCGGGTTAATTGACAGTCGTGACCATACCGAACGGATGCTCAAAGCGATGGGTGCGCCCTTACAGGTAAGTACAGGAGAATTGGTAATGAAAAGTCCTGCCGCCGAATTAACCGCGCAAAATGTAAGCGTTCCCGGTGACATCAGCAGCGCAGCTTTTTGGCTGGTAGCGGCAAGCGTTCACCCCGATGCCGACCTGACTCTTAGAAATGTTGGGGTCAATCCTACTCGAACCGGTATCCTTGATGCGTTGGATGAGATGGGCGCAAACATTACCCTACTTAATGAGCGAGAAGTTGCCGGAGAACCAGTAGCCGACATCCGAGTCATATCGGCGGAACTGCGCGGCACCAATGTAAGCGGCAACCTGATTCCCCGCTTAGTTGATGAGATTCCGGCGCTGGCAGTCGCTGCAATTCTAGCGCGTAGCAATACCCGTATCAGCGATGCCGCAGAGCTTAGAGTAAAAGAGACCGACCGAATTGCTACTATTTGCAGCGAACTGGCACAGTTAGGAGCTAATCTTGAAGCCCACCCGGATGGTATGACCATTAAAGCGGGGGCAAAGTTGCGAGGCGCAACCGTACAGAGTTATGGAGACCACCGGATGGCGATGTCGCTGGCAATTGCCGGACTTTTACTCCCGGAAGGAGAGGAGCTAGAAATAGCTGATTACCGATGCGCCGATGTATCTTACCCGGGTTTTTGGGACGATTTGAGAAAAATAAACTAATGGGGAAATTTATCAAGAAAAGTCTTGAAAATTTATTTTCTATAAGGTAGAATCCTTTTAAATGAATTCCAATTCTATTTGGATGGAAAGTTCCGAATTGCTATATATAAATATAGCCAAAAGTTGGGATAACCAGATGAGACTCAAAGTTGGGCAATTAGATCTGGGAGAGATGCTACGCGATGTTTCTAGGCAAGCAACGGTAATTAACCCACGAGGGCGCATCAAGGTTAGAGGCTTGAACGGGGCTATAATAAGAGGCGATAGAGTTTGCCTTGAAAACGCTTTGCTCCGGTTAATTGAAATAAGCGCATCTTACTCACCCGAAAAATATGAGTTAGCCTTAAATCTGTCGCTTGTTGACGAGGGGTTAGTGGTGGAAATTTGCAATCCCACTCTCAGGCTGTCAAAGGAGCAACAGCGAAACCTTCAGGAAGCCTTTTATTTTTACCAACCCACCAACAAATACACCGGCAATTTTGCCATCATTCGGAATGCAATCGAAGAACATGGTGGCAAAATTTGGGTTAGCAGCGCTGACAAAAATTTCTCTATATTTTTCAGCCTACCTTTTCGAGAAATGGCAACACCTTTAGCCGAATTCGGAGAGGATCATACACCCTATAAACTTCCTCCTTCGGTTGCTTTAGACTTTGAATTGAAACGTTCTTCGATATTGCTTATCGGCGATAATCGAGATTTACTTTCACTGCTAAAAGTCTCTTTAAACGAGTCGGGCTGGCGCGTTAACATTGCACGCAACGGGGCTGAAGCAGTAGAAACCATAGCAAAACAGCGTCCCGATTTAATACTGCTAGATTGGAAGACAACCAATCGCGATACACCCAAAATCCTTGAGCGGTTGAGGACTTACCTGAATATTCGACCCGGACAACTGATAAATCCTCCGGTAGTATTGATGTCTTCCGATAGTCTCTCCTCAATGGATTGGGCAAAGATTAAAGATATGGGAATAGCCGGGTTCTTGAATAAACCGCTGGACTTTGAAGAAGTCAAACGAGTGCTGGCGAATATTTGGAATAATAATTAAAGAAAGCCCTCGTCTTTAGATTAGACAAGGACTTGTTATTGAGGGGCTAATTGCTAATTTGTACGCTTCCTAGGTTGCTACCTGCTTGTATCATTGCCCCACCCGCGCCAATTATTCCCCTGAAGTTATTTTTGTTTTGCATGTAAACATTGCTAATCGGTAAACCTACCGAAACAGTGCCTACATTACTGCTTGCTTCCAATGCAAAAGATGAGCCGGGCGCAATCCGCAACTGCACGCTGCCAAGGTTGCTGTGCGCTTCACTATTAATCGTGGGCGTGCTGCCCTGATAAAAAACTGAACCGGCATCGGTGGTAAGTTGGAAACCGGGGGCAGTAACATTATTAGCATATACCCGCCCTACATTGGTACGTAGCTCTATTACTCCATCGGAGTTGAGGTCGTACACTTCTACACTTCCAGCATTTGTTCGAGCTTTATATATTCCGCAATTCACCCCACGCGCCCTAACATTTCCCGCGCTCGACTCAAGGTAAAGCATCTCTGCGCCGCCGCCGGTCAATTCAACTTTGCCCAGATTGGTTGTAGCATGTACCTGACCTGCTGCGATTTGTTGTAGAGTAATACTACCACTCTGACTAGTTACATTAAGGTTCTTGCCTGAACTGAAATTCTCTACATAAAGATTGCCGAGATTTGAACGGGCAGATAACTCAGCTTGTATATTCCGTAAGCTCAGTTCACCGCTTTGTACATTATAAACACCCGGTATATTTTCTGGGACAGTTATTTCCAAATCAACTCTACTTACCTGACCAAGCGCGACATTTATTTTTTCTCTGGTTCCAGCGTATATTCGCAAAATACCGTTTTCTTGCATTCCACTAACTTGCAAATTTTCAAATTCGCTTCGTCCTTGCAAGGGGTCTTTAATCCACACCCGTTTGTAACCATTGACGGTTATTTTTTCCAAACCGGGCTTGCCTATAACTTTTACATTTCCTACTTGTACATCTAACTGAATACTGTTCAGTTGGCTGTTTACTTCAAATTCTAAATTCACCGCTTCGGTTTGCTCCATGCCACCCCAATTAAACTTAACTCCCGGTATTGTGACTTGCATGGTATTTCCTTGTACACCTCGTTGCCTGTAAGGACGCTGGTACGTCCTGTTATAATTATTTGAATTGAAAATGCCTGATTTTATGCCCCAATATCCCAATCCTCCCAGAATTGCAATATTAGACACGAAATTTAACAGAGTTAGCCAGTGACCCGTGATTATTAACAGGATTGCGGCGATTCCGATTTCCATTGCCAGCGCAACCACCAGCCATTTAATGGTCATTTTCGGGTTCATGGTCTGTAACCTCTGGCTATTATGCTTGTGTTACTCGACAGTAACACTGCCATTGTTGGTTTTAATTTTGATGTTTGGCGCATTGTTATTTGAAAAAAGTGTTTTGTTATTGTTCTCGCGCCGCACAGTTAAGCCCGCTACATTAAAGTTAATGCTGCCATTATCGGTTCGGATTTCATAGCTGGCTTTGTCGGAAGTGCCTTTGAAGCTAAATCGAACCGAACCGTTGCTACTTTGTACACTACCACTGTTATTCTGGTTTAGAGTGCCGGAAAGGCTTATAGACCCATTATCGCTAGTAACCTGTTCAATACCTAAAGCACTGTTGATTGCATCTATTCTGCCATTATTGGTTTGAGCCGAAAGAGTAGCAGTTACTCCATCCAGATTTATTGAGCCATTACTACTGGTAAGCTCTAGCCTTTGAGCTATCACATTCCTAACAGTGATACGACCATTGTCGGTTTCTAGAACTTGATTCCCATTCGCGGTATTGAAATTAGTTACCGTTATAGCACCATTAGTCGCTTTTATTCGATTTAGCAGATTTGAGGGCGCAGTAATAGCCAAATCCACCCGATTTCCGCCAAAACTAAGACCAACGGTAAAGGAAGAATCGGTATTAGCCCGAATTACCAGATTATTACCCTCAAGCTTGGCGCTATAAGAGATAAGGTCAAACGCATCTTCACCTAGACTACGGGTAACTTTTGTCGCATGTACTGTTACCTGAGTAGCAGTAGCATCTCCTGTTACTTGAACAGCGCCATTGCCACTCTGAATGTCCAGCGTAGCGCCGGAGTTAACGTTAAAGGTTTCATCCGGTAAAATCAGCCGTCTTTCGTCACCAATATCAAGGGTAATTAGCCCTCTGAAGCCGCCCGGTGCATACATCACGATTGCAACTGCACCGGAGATTTCGGCTACCAGAAAGAGTAATAATATTGGAACTACTACCCGTTGCATACTACCTCCCTTTCGGTTCAAAATCAGTTCTTCCGTTACTGTTTTATTTGACACCTTATAGCAATTGATTGTTTCAATAAAAAAACCCTCCCTTGAAAGGAGGGCTTCTCTGGTTTACTTTTATCCCAAATCTACAAAGCGTAGGTTTTGCATTCCATCCACTTTGCTGAGAGATTCAACTACCTCTGCCGGAACAAGGTCATCTATACTCAAAATCATAACGGCTTCACCGGAACGAGAACGCCGCCCCACATCCATAGAGGCGATATTAATATTATACTCTCCCAGCAGTGTGCCAACTTTGCCGATAATACCGGGACGGTCGTTGTGACGGCTCACCAACAAATAGCCAAGTGGCGCAACCTCTAATGGAAAGCCGTTTATACGCACAATGCGCGGTTCTCCGTTTATCACTGCCCCCTCAAAATTGTTAGCGATACCGTTACCATCACTTTGCACTTTAAGGCTAATAGTTCGCCCGCTATACTGCCCTTCAAGCTCGGTGCAACTGTCTAGAATCTCCAATCCCCGCCGTTCTGCTACATAACCGGCATTTACCAGATTGAGAGGCTCATCGCTTTTTTCATCTTTTAACAAGCCCATTAAAGTAGCCGCCGTGAGTAACCGTGCATTATTTGGGCTTTTCTCCCCATGCACCGTAATTTCCAGTTTACGCAATATTCCATCTGAAAGCGCGGTGGCAAGTCTGCCCAATTTCTCTGCCAAAAGCATATAAGGGCGCAATTCCGAGAGAGTTTCCTTACTCATTCCGGGCAAATTTACCGCATTCGGCACCAACTCTCCATTAAGAGCGGCTATCACCGACTCTGCCGCATCTACCGCTACTTTGATTTGGGCTTCTTCGCTACTCGCGCCCAGGTGTGGCGTAACTATCACATTATCAAGGCGTGACAACTTATAGTCCGCTGGGGGCGGCTCTTGCTCGAACACATCCAGACCTGCTGCCGCTACTTTGCCGCTTGTCAAAGCCTCATACAAAGCATCCTCATCAATGATGCCGCCGCGTGCCGCATTAATTATACGAACGCCATCTTTCATTTTCGCAAAGGCTTCTGTACCAATCATATGATGGGTTTCAGGGGTTAGCGGGGTATGTACCGTTATGTAGTCTGAGCGGCTATATATTTCCTCCAGCGAAACCATCTCTATACCGAGTTTTTCGGCATAGGCGGGCAAAACAAAGGGGTCAAAACTAAGAGGCTTCATGCCAAAAGCGATAGCACGCCGCGCAATTTCTGTGCCGATTCTCCCTAACCCAACGATACCAAGCGTTTTTCCCATCAATTCCACGCCAACAAATTGTTTGCGTTCCCATTTTCCACCTTTTAGGGTGTTATTTGCCAACGCCAGTTTGCGGGAAATTGCCAGCATCAGAGCGAAAGCTAACTCAGCCGCAGCAATTGTATTGCCACTTGGCGTATTAACTACAATCACGCCCCGTTCGGTAGCTATTTCTACATTTACATTATCTATGCCCACTCCGGCACGCGCTACAACTTTCAAACGAGTAGCAGCTTTTAAAACTTCGGCGGTCACTTTGGTTTCACTTCTCACCACCAAACCGTCATACTGTGAGATGATTTTCAACAGTTCTTCCTTGGGCAATCCAGTTTTTACATCCACCTGAATATTCCCCGCTTCCGCCTGAAGTCGGGTAATACCTTCCTTGGCGATAGGGTCGCTTACCAGTACCTTAAACATTAGCCAATTCTCCTCTAAAAAGTGCGGGTGCGGTTTAATCCTCAAGCCCTCGAACCCGCTTGTAAAATTTTAGTTGCGCCCGGTTAGCTGGGAAAAGCCCGGCACGCCAGTACACATAGCAAAGATAGGCTGCGCCCAGTGGAAATCCCGCTAGGAAACCGTGTACGTAAGCCTTAAATAAGCGTTTCCATCTCATCTTACTGACCGGATTCTCACATCGCTATGGGGCCATAATCCTAAACGGCGAAAAAGCAAGGCTGCCAGCGCCGCCCCTGTCACAAACCCAAGCGCCCCACCCCAGAAAGAAGTAAAACGCCTTGCTATATCCCGATGTTTTACTGCTGCAATTTCTGTCAATACAATACTCTGCTCTCTTGAACTTAAACGATAGAATAGCACATCCCAAACTTCCGGGCAAAATCAGCTAAGAGGGATAATGGTCGTAGTAAAAGGTATCCAGCAACGTCTTACCAATAAAAACAATGGTAACGAAAACAACCAATGGGTTTTTCCAGCTATAGAATGGTAACGAAATTGAGTCGGGCAAGAGCAGAAGAATATAAGCTACCACTCCGGCTATCACAATCCTGAATAAAACGCCCAGAATCCGTCTGCCGATTCTCACCGTCTGATGTGAGCGAAAACTTGTAACCGATTCGGCTTCAATCACTAACTCATCAGATACGGAATGCCATTCGCTTGGCAAGTTTTCATCAAATTTATCCAGACTCATGATATTTCACCTTAGCAATTATTAAATAGAATATCATTATACAGCCTTACGCAAAATAGCTTCCGCCGCTACCTATAATGCTACTTATATTTATTTTATTCTGGTAAATTAGTAGAATTGAACCAAGTAGTACAGACTTGGTGTTGCGTAAACTACACTTAATAAGATTTTGGAATGATAATATATTGCCTTAAGAACATAACAAAGGAAATATTGCAGTCTTTAACACCCCTATTTTGGTGTGTTTTGGTAGTGAGGAGCTAAACTTATATGGATGAATCATCTCTTTTTGACGCTAACCAAAAGGTTTATGATATGGTCTTCAAAAGCACTGTGGACTTTTTTTGTCTCAAAGGTGCTTTAGACCTCAATTTATTTGATACCCTTTCAAACGAACCAATGTGTATTGAAGACCTAGCAAAAGCTACTAAGTCATTGCCGATTCGCTTGAACAAATTTCTAATGGCTCTGGATCAAATCGGGTTAATTGAACAAAAAGATGGAAAATGGGGATTAACTCCCTTCTCTGTACAGTTCTTCACTGCTCCAGAACAGCACCGGAACCTGACATTTGTGCCATTTATGGATTATCTCGGCAAAATGATTGAGCCGTATTATCTGAATATGGCGGATGTAGTACGAGGAGAGCGTAATTTTACCAGCTTCACACCTTATCCGCCTCGCACTAGAGATGACAGTGATTTCTATGAAACCCTGCATCGCAGCAATACTTTCTATCCTACCAAGCTATTAGTGGAGCGGGGTGACTTAGCGGGAGTAACGCATCTGGTAGATATGGGTGGCGGTATCGGCGATATTGCTATGGCGCTTTGCCGAGCAAATCCCAATCTCACCGTAACCCTTATAAACCTGCCGAGCGCAATTGATTTGGTCAAAGAAAATGTGGCAGAAAAAGGGTTTTCAGATCGGATTACTCCGGTAGCAATTGATATGTACCGCGAACCACTCCCCAAGTGCGATGCAGTATTGATAAGTCGGATTCTCTATCCTTTTGGTGAAGAATTCAGCCAAATGCTGTGCCAGAAAGCCTATGATACGCTAGAACCGGGTGGACGTTTCCTGCTACTCGATATGAACATTAGCGACGACCATAGCCCTAATTACGATTATCTAACTCACTACTTGAGTTCGGTTGGTACTGATTTCGTTCAGATGGTATTCAAGCATCACAACACTTATCAAAAAATAATGAGCGAAATAGGTTTCAAGAATATAAGGTTTGACGATGCGTGGGATAATATTCTATTCCAAGCAGTAAAATAGTTTTATAAACCGATACCATCGCCCTGAATCAAAAAGGCGATGGTTTTTTCTTGCCAATTTTGTAGTATTCTGCGTTTCTTAGAGCGACACGGTAGTAGAAAACCAACCAACGCCAGCGCAACATACAAGAATCCGATGCTAGATATATGAGCTTTAAAGCTTAACCGTATTTATTAGGACTACAACCTCAAATATTCTCTACGATTGGTGAGATTTTTCGAACGTGATGTACCTGCACCCCAAAGAGATGGTAACTCAACTCAACCGCCGGTCCAATTCCGAAGGCAATTACCAAAGTGCCGATTCCGACCACACCCCCCAATAGCCAACCTGCCAAAATAGCCGAGATTTCCATTATTGTTCTAATCAAGGCTACCCTGTAGCCAGTTTTACGAACCAGCGCCACCATCAGGCTATCCCGCGGACCAATTCCCAAAGCAGGGCGAGTATATAAGCCAGCGCCTAGACCAGCCAACAAAAGACACGCCAATACTAACAAACCTTGCGCCCACAAGCCAAGTGCGCTGAAAGTGGACAATATTTCGCTTTTCAGGATTATATCTATCCAGAACCCAATGAAAAAAATGTTGAAGAATGAGCCGATACCGGGCTTTGCTCCCAGCCAAAAGGCTATAAGAAGAATCACCACCCCAGATACCTGTATGACCTGCCCAAGAGTTAGCGGAGTATGAAAGCTGATACCCTGATGCAGCACGTCCCATGCGGGTAATCCTAAATTGGAAGCTACCGAACATGAAATCCCCACTGCAAAAATGAACAAACCACAATTCAAAACCAACAACCGCCAAAGTAAATTCAGTAAAATTTTCAATAGGAACCCTTGTTAATATTCAGATGAAGCCAAAATTTGATGAGTGAATTATACCAGATGGACACTCTCTACATAAGGCGTTGATATTTGCCCGTTTCCAATTCGTGCGCTTGTGCCAATTCTGCTTCAGTCCAGACTGATTCGGTAAGGATTATATTGTGCTTTTGCGCTAGAGTCTCCTCAAAAGCTGAAAGTATCTCCTCCGGTTTAAACTTACGCTCGTCAACATCAAACTCAAGAGCGGTCATACGAGTGTCGAGCAACTGCGCCAACCGAGTTTTTTCAGATGTCTCCAACGCAAGTGACTCCACCAACCTGCCAGACTGTTTTTGTAGAGGCAACCCGCATTGTAAAAGCGTACCAACGCGCCGCCTTATTTGGGACAAGCCGACCAGTTTCAAGCCTTCCTCGCTAACCACTTCGTAAGGGGAAAGCGTGCCGAAGCAAATCAGGTTGGCAAGACGATAATCCTCGCGTTCCTGTTCAATTTCGCTATCGCGGGCGGTTCTTTGCTCACGTACTTCTGTAACTTTAGCGAGTCGCGCCCCCACCAAACCCAATTTAGAGAGGCTTTCAAGCCACACCTCGCCCAACCAGTGATAGGTTTCCACCACATCAGTTGGAGCAAGCGGATGCTCTGGGGGGAGCGCAACATCTAGACTCAGAAATGACGGTTCTGCCAGAACCAACGCCCCACCAGAAGCACGTTTATAGATTTCCAGATTTTGCTCAGAACAAGCCGTATTATCAAGAATTGCAGGCTTTTGTGCCGTACCCAAAATTAACGCCGGAACATGTGCGCTATACCACCATAGCGCCGGATGTTGCACATTCTGTAAAAGGCTCTCGCTCAAAGCCAATTCACGACCTGCCCCATAAACCGCCATAGCAGGGGTAAGTTGTCTCCAGACCTCAGCCATTTACTTGCACTTTATCAGGGTTTTGGAGCTTGCTTACACGCTGGATTACTTCGACCATACGATAACAAGTAGGCTACAGGTAAGCATAATACTGATAATTTGCACTTTGCTCATATCCTTCCCTTTTCAAAAGGCGAGACTTCTTTGACTGCCGCTAATATTCAATTGCTATGTGCATTCCATAATTTGGCTAAATGCGACAAAATTGAGTAGAGGCTCAAGCAATTTCTCAATCGCCTGAGCCACATCGGTTAAGCAATATGCACGTTTACGCTATGATAGCCGCTGGATCCGCTGGGGAAAGGCGCAGCATTATCTTTAAGCTGCGGTGTACCCGTACCATCAGTAGCACGCACTGTTAGGGTCACAGGCTTGCCTGCGCCAACCGGAGTCCACGCAAATTGCCAAAGTTGCCAGCTATTCTGATTTATAGCTTCTTTAAGCCGCGCCTCTTGCCATGTATTCCCTCCATCGTTACTTATTTCCACTTTTTTGATGCCACGCTCTCCGGCAAAAGCAAAACCTCGTACCGTGACAGGTTCGCCACTGCGTAAATCGTCATTAGATTGGGGGAAAGTAATGGCGGATTCGGTTTTTATTACCGCGAGGTTATCCCAACCCTGCCTTTGCCAATAGCCTTCGTATTCGGTATCAATCAGAGTTATTGAGCGAATCCATTTAGCATTTTTCATACCGTAGATGTCTGGTATCAGGGCGCGTACCGGAAAACCATGCGCTTGGGGCAAAGGTGCGCCATTCATCTCCCACACCAATAGAGTGTTAGGGTCTTGCGCTTTAGCAAGAGTTATACTATCGGTATAGCCGTCCGCACAGGTAAATACCAAATTTTTCACACCCGGTTTTACCCCTGCTTGCGCTAGAATATCCTTTAACGAAGCACCTTTCCATTCGCCGTTCCCAATTAGTTGCCCACCCACCGAATTGCTGATGCAGGTCAGGGTATGAGCGCGGGTTACTGCGGATAAATTTTTTATAGAAGCGTAATCAAAAGTAATAGGCTTATCTACCATGCCGTTTATTTCAAGTTTCCAATCAGCATCACTTACATTCGGGTCAATCACATTTTTGCTGACACCATAGAAAGTATCAACCGGAGTGATTTCTCCCTTGCGCTTGTCACCTTCATAGCCATCGCCTAGATTAAACCAGTAGCCCGGGTTTTTGACCTTGAACGCCCCAACTCCAATTCCAGCGGCAAGTGCAACCACGAAGAACGCGGTCAAGCCTAGCACAAAACGGCGGCGACTCGGCACATTTCCTATTACTACCTCGCTCTCGTCCCTTTCGCTAAGGACAGGAGCAACTTCAGAAGGTTCAGGCACAAGCTTGAGGATAAAATAACCTAAAGCCAAGCCGTAAAGTTGAAATAGCAGGAATGAGCTAATCAAAGTAATAGTTTGGTCTTGCCCTAAATCTGCGCCAGCAAAACCTACGCCCATCAACGGCAACCCGATAAGTGCAGTAATCACCCAAACACTGACGCTTAGAATGAAGCTATTGCGCCAGAGTATCTGCCTGTTCTCCACACTCGGCACAAACCAGAACAAGAAAATTGCCAGTAAACCACCCGCCCCAATTTGTCCCAGCAATACGCCGTAAAATAGCAGAGTCTTACCCAGCGAACCTATGGACTGAATGAAAAACTCCTGAATTTGCGCCGGAAAGAGGGCAGCAAGTTTATCCGAGAGGATATTAGCAAGGGTGCGAGGAATTACCCCTATAATCTGCAAAAAAAGCATCGTTAGGGTCATTGCAGCAGCAGCAAACGCGCCCGCTCCAAAAATCGCCCATTTATGTGTTTTATTCTCGAAATTGTAAAGAGCGGGACTGCTCCCGATTGTATCCTTTGTTAGCGCCATCTATATATCTCCAGCTTATTTGCTTTTTAATAGCCAAATTTATACGATAATTGTACAACATGCCGGATATTTAGTAAGCGGTAAAAGCTTAACAAAGTATTACAAAAATAACCTGTGATTTTTTATAGCTCTTGTCTATTCCTTTGAACCCAAGAATTGGAAGAAGAATGCCTGCTTAACGTGGAAATATCAACAGAACGCAGGGTTACTCTTCTATTTGAGCGGAGGTAGAAAGAACAAAGGACGAGATGGCAAGATATTAATATCACTAATCCGTTGACCTTCAAGGCTAAATTCATACAGACGCGCCACGCCCACCTGCGTATTCAGAGTGGGATTCTGTGGTTCGGTGCGCCACAAAGCAATAAATACTGCCCAATCGCCGTCTCCGGGGCGTATCACTTCTGCGCCCATATCCACCCTATTACCATCCACTGTAACAGTAGTCTCTCGAAGCTTGGGGTCAAAAATAAATACAACCTTCCGCGCGGTTTGCGAACCTGTCAACGCAATAGACCAGTTGCCAAAATGACCGGAGGGATGGGTACCCCAAGGACGGCGATACACATCCAAAGTCAGGGTATATTTGCCGGAAGTATCCGCGTTAAGAGAAGGAGTCAGAATCTCAAAAGCACTGATAAATTTATCACCATCCCGCCGACTGCCAGTATTCAGAATAGCGGGGCTACCAACGGTAGGGGATAAAGATTCGATAGTCTGCGAAGTAGCATCGAGCAACTCTACGCGACTCAATTGCAAACTCTGTCCGGTTGCAGGCTCTATTGAGATTTTGTCACCCGTATTGAGATTGGAACTACGCCAATTGGTTAACCCAACTGTTAAATTCAGGGTAATCTCACGGTTGCCTTGCCGAATAATAGCCTTTTGCGGGTAAAGAGTTGCCAGTGTTAGGGTCAGGTAACTAGTAACCCCGTTCGCTGTTTTACCCTTACCAACGCTATTGCCGTTGAATTTAACCTCATTTTTCCCGATTTCAAGCTCAAGTTTCCCATTTATAGTGGCATAATCTCTCAACGAAAGGTCACGCCCAACATCGTAGGCGGCAAGAGAGGGTTCTTTGCGCTTGTAAAATTTTAACCCGTTACCGCCCCAAACCTCATCGGTTGCGATAAAACCATAAGGAGAAGGGTCTTCATCTGCGCCGAACAAACCATAATCTACCGCTGTCCCGGTGGGTGGGGAAGGCGGAAAGCGATAACCCACCCGGTCATTGCCGTACAGTTTATGCCCGAAACGCTGGAAAATGGTTTGCGTAAATTCGATTGTAGCGGGTTGAGTACGGCGATAGTCGCTAGTTATAACATTTTCGCCAGTCGGAATACTACGCGCCAGATTCAACATCCAAGGGTCATCTGCAAGTTCATAAACCTTGATTTTATCAGTCGAGAAATCTGCTGCCAGTGTCAGTTCTTTGGTATTTTTTATGCGTGGCTCGATTTTATCCCACGCGCCCGGAGGCAACGGCGTATTCTCATCATTCAGGTGGTACACCACCCAGCGAACACCCATACCCTGTAACAGTGCAAGCGATTCTTTTGAAGGGAAATTATCGGTTATATCGCGCAAATCGCCATAAACAGGCGGCACATAACCGCTCATGCCCCCTGCCAACGGTTGGAAATTCGACAGACTGTAAAAATTGCGAATTGCTGGACTATTGCGAGGGTCACGTTGGAAAGGCAACTCTATTACTGCGCCGGAATTTTCAGGTTGCGCCAGCCAATTATAAACCTGTGGCGGATTGGGCAGGATTTTAGGGTTAATATAGGTGATTTCGCTATGGTATTCCCAGAACGCCCCGAACAATAGGATTGCCATAAGCCCAAACGGTAAGAATCTACGGATATTGCCAGAAAAACGCTGCCAGAATGTAACGCTCGCTGCTAGAAAAGCGACTCCCATACCCGCCAGCGCTGCCACCGCCAACGTAACAAACAAACCGTAGCGCATTACGGCACGCAAGCCCTTCCAGCCCGGCACATAATCAAAGAAAAACCCGTAAGGCATGGGTATTTCTGCGCCCCAAGCCTTCAGCGATGGACCAAAACTCATCAGCAGGGCAAAAATTGCTATCCCAAGCCAAACCCAACCTTCGCGCCGTATCAGCTTTATTGGCTCAGGCTCGGCAACTGCGCTGCTATCTCTTTTCTTGCGGTGCATGAATCCATAAATAAACGAGCCTACCAACCCAACTGCGCCAAAAACTAGACCTAACGCGCCCGGAAAGAGTTTGCGCTCACCCCCAGTACCGCCGAAACGGCTCAGGGTAGCGCCCCAGAATAGGTTGTTATCTGTAGCTGCCAGATAAAAACGATAGTTGGCTGAAAATTGCTGCGCTTCGCTGCGGGTACGCTCCGCCGATTGGAGAGAGGCAACCTCAAAATAAGGGGAAGCTACCGGCAATACAAGCAAGCCCACCAACCCAACTCCTACCGCCAATTTTAACAACAAGGCTGGAGAGGGTAGCCGTTTGGTAGAAAGTTGCAGCAACACCACGAAAACGGCAAACACCGGGGCAGTATAAAGTAAGTAATAAAAAGTAGAATAAGCCGTCAAGGTGTAGAAAATAACAAACCCGGCTACCAACCACCAACCGCATTTTATTGATACTTTGAAAGGGCGTGAATCCTGTAGCAACAGTCGCCGTAACATCAAAAAACAGAGGGGCAACCATTGAGTAGAAAGTACATTTAGCTGACTGATACGCCCGATTCGATAAGGCGCAAAAGCAAATACCATGCCCGCCAAAAGCCCACCCAATTTACTCCCGCTAATATCTTTCACCAGAAGATACATAGTCCAACCGCTCAGGGCAAAACTGAACCAAGTTAGAACGTTATACGACAACACAAGATTATTGGTTAGGAAGAAAATCGGCATTGCCTGAAGGGCTGGCGCAATCATGGCATCGGCAAACGCCAGCGAATTGGTATAGGGATAAAACAGATTAGCGTTAAAAAGGTTGGCAGGGTCAGTGGTCAAGCTGTGAATCGTCCAGCGCATTGACCACATCTGGAGAAGGCTGTCTCCTTCGGTGACGGTGGAAACCGCCATATAAGCCGAGAGCGGGTACATTATAAAGAAGGAAACAAACAGGAAAAAATAAAAGGAAAGCGCATCGGGATGCAGTAGGAAGTTTTTTAGTTTTAACGCGATTGACTTTGCCATTTAGCCCTTCAATTTGCGGCGCACCGCCCCGAAAACAAGATTTAGCTCTTCCACTTTCAAAAGACGCAACGCCAGCAAATACACCACTGCCCCGCTGCCTGTGCCTACCGCCAACCCCAGTAAATTGGGTAAAAACCCGCTGGCATTAAACCCATTCGTCAGAAAGCCTGCCACCAAAAAGGCTACCACCGCCATCAGTATCGAACCTAACCCGCTCTTCAGCAACATATAGAATAGCCCGTTACCTCGCAAAGTTCCGAACAAACGGCGTAAAAGTACGAACATCACTAGCATATGTACCAGTTGTTGCAAACTGTTCGCCAGCACCAAACCGAGCATGCGTAATGCGCCCACGGGTAATAACCATGTACAAATTAGCGCAACCAACAGGTAAACCAAATTGGAGAATACTCCCACCAACACAGGGGTAAGGGTGTTTTTGCGAGCGTAAAATGAGAAAATAAGCATTTGGTCAAGAGCAGCGGCAGGCACACCGGGCAGATAACCCAGCAAAGCCACCAGCGTAAACCACTTGCTCTCGTCATTAAAGGCAGCGCGTTGATAAATTACGGTGATGGTTGGCAAAGCTAAAGCCAGTAACCCAAGCGTAGCCGGAATGACCAACACCAGCAACAGACGCAAACCACTCATAAGGGTAAAGCGGAAACTATCGCTATTCTCATCATCTGCCAAACGCGAGAGAGTGGGCAAAATTGCCAGCGAAATGGCGCTTCCCACCAGACCTAACGCGAATTGCTGAAGATTGGTGGCATAGCGCATTGCCGGAATCGCCTCCGAACCAGCTTGATTAGCCAGATTTCGGTCAACCACCAGCGCAAGGCTAGTTATAAGCAGTCCTAGAAATATGGGCAAATAGAGCTTTAGAATTTGCCGTACCGCTGGATGATTCCATTCAAGCGAAGGTTTTAAGGGAATATCGCGCAAACCGGGGGCTTGTAAAACAATCAGCAGGAAAGTACCGAATAATACGCCCAGCACCATGCTCCATACACCCAACCACCAACCCAGCGAAATTGCCACTATGATGATGCCCAGATTGCGTGCCGCCAGCGAAATTGCCGACCAGACGAAACGTTGCAACGCCTGTAACGCCGCCGTCATTATCGAGCTTACTCCCAAGAATACAATCGCCAGCAAGATTATGCGGGTTAAACCAACCGTAAGGTCTTTTATGTCGTCCGTTTCTTTGGTAGCCATAAAACGGGCTAAGGGGTCGGCGACAAGTTGCAGCAACGCCACTACGCCAATGAGAAAGAGCAAACCCAGCGTAAGCAACACATTGACTACTCGCCAGAACTCTGCGCGGTCTTCGGCGCGGGCGGCATAGCGGCTGAGAACCGGAACAAGGGCAGAACTAATTGCGCCACTCACCAGCAAATCAAAAAATATGCTCAGGGTGTTATCGGCTATAACAAAGGCAGTGGCAAAAGCGGAAGTACCGAACAATGCCGCCAACACTGCATCTCGCAATAGCCCGAAGATGCGGGTTAGAATATTACCCAAAGAAATGATTATTGCCGCCCGGATGATTCCTCCGCTAAAGCGGCGTGGGGTAGGAGGAGTTAACTTGACTTGTGACATTAATCCAGTCTGAGAGCTATTACCAATATCAAAAATACCCAATGATTATGGGTCACAAGCCTTGTATCGTCAAGTTTGGGATATAATCAGTCTTCATTACCCAAGAAATGTTCCTGTTCCTGCATCACCACCGGGAAACCAGAGCCACGTAGCGCATGCGAGGTTGGCTCATCTTCGCCTACGAAAAATGCTACATCCAGTTTGCGAGTGGCTCTTAGCTGCTGGATACGGGTAAGAACTTCAGGTTTGCGTAATACTTCGCCTTTTGCGCCTACAAGTAATAAGCGCGAACCAGATTCATAACGATTTAGTGTCTCTAACAATTCCTCGCTCTCGGTATCTGGTTTCAGGATAATTTTCTGGCGGTCGGCATCTACTAATTTGTAATAGAGATAACCAACCAAGATTTTCAGAACTGCTACCACCGGAACGGATAATAACAAACCCATCGGACCTAACAACGCGGCACCCGCAATAGTCGAGAAAATTACCAGAAGCGGGGGAAGTTCTAGAATTTTGCCAACTAGATTGGGGATTACCAGATAATCCTCTATCTGACGCAAGATAAATAATACAATCGCAACCACTATTGCCAGCATCACGCCGTCCAACCCAAAGGAAAGACCCGCCCCGTGTGGCTGGAAATATGCCACTAAGCAGGAAATACCGATTGCAAGATAGGGTCCCACAAACGGAATAAGTTCTAATACGCCTACCATAATTGCCAGCAGGATAGCATAACGAATCCCTAGAATTTCCATTATTATAAAGGAGCTAACGCTCATTATCAGTACGAGAAAAAATTGCGCTTTGATGTACGCTCCCAACACCCGGTCGGCACGTTCAAACAAGCCCAACATCTCGTTTCGCGCCAATAGAGGAAGCGTATCAAAAAAGTGCAGGACAGGACGTGCGCCCATTAACAGAAAATAGAACGTTGTAATCAAGTATAATAGAAAATCAATGAGGAAACGGAAAGTGCCGGAAAGTAATTTAGGTCCGATTTCCTGAGCTATTTCAGGGAGGCGGTTCACTACCCCGTCAACTGCACTGATTACGGTATCCGATTGTACTTCTATACCAGCGATATTTATAGTCGGGCTTACACCCAGATTATCTTTAACAGATTGCTGGATTTTTGGCACATCTTCGGATAGTATTTTTGCTTCCTGCTTTACCGCAGGGACTAACAAAGCTATTACCAACACCAGCGCCACAAAAATTATCAAATAAAGAACCGCCGACCAAACCCAGCGAGGTTTTCCAGTACGCCACGTAAGATATTTAATAGGGTCATTAAAGATAAAAGCAGTAACCAATGCCCAAATAAAGGGAGGTAATATTTCACCTATCTTTAAAAGGAAAGCCACCAGCAAGCCCAACACTATAAAAACTGTAAGACGCTTCATTGTGGGTGAAAACCTAAGCTCCTGAACAGATGGCAGCTTTTCGGTGTTATTTTGCATTGAATTTTCTCCAGAAAAGACGTGAATGAGGACGAAGTTTCACTTTCATCTTTTGATGATGAGACAATATTGATAAATATTTAAAGTAGCTACAAAATTTATGCGAACAGATTACAAAGTAGAGTAGAATTAAAACAAATTATACTCTAGCCCTTTATTCACGGCAATGAAACCGTACATCAAAGTCTTTTCAGACTGGCATATTATATTTATAATAAGGGGACAGTATTTCTAACTCTCAGCAAATATTAACCACAGACAATGGAGAAACCAAAGTATGCCCATCCACAAGTTCAAGGTAGTATTTCTGCTTTTAATTACTTTGCTCGCAGGCTTGTTGATGCAGGCGTGCGGTCCGGAACCAACGCCTGCGCCCACCCCAGAACCCGTCCAGAAGGAAAGTAAGATTGACACGGTGCTGCTTGGAGTGTTGGTTAAATACACCACCACAGAGGGTACGAAAGAGCAAAAATTGCAGACAACAATGGACTATGCTCGCCAACTGAATATTATTGACAACCAAGACGAGGTTAGTTTTGAACTGGAACTGAACGACCCGACTGCCGAAAAACCCATAACCGAAAAAATTGCAACAATGGGCGGTAGAGTCACTAACTCTGCCAGTGAAGGCAATATCGTAAAGCTACGGGTTAAAGTCCCGGTTAAAGTGTTCGTGGACTACGTCAATACAACAAGTCAGGATAATTACCTCTCGGATTTGGCTGGCTTCAAGGGTGTCACGAGCATCAATCTCATATATACGCGCCCAACTCAGGAATTTGAAGGATTAACGCAAACCTTTGAGGCGCTCCAACAAGTGGGGCGTTCAGCAAAGAATGAAGGTGTCAAAATAATGCAAACCGATAAGTGGCAGCAAGCCGGCTTTACCGGTAAAGGCGTGCGCATTGGCATTATTGATGGTGGGTTTAAATTCTTCCAAGATTTACGTGGTAGCTATTTACCTCGCGACTTCAATCCGGTAGATATTGACAAAGAGGTCGGCGGAGATGGCATGCTTGAAGATACGGTGCATGGTAGCGCGGTGACGGAAATTATCTACTCACACGCGCCAGATGCCCAGTATTTTGCCGCCGCAATTGATGGTAGCGATGACCAGTTTTCGCGGGCTATTGATTATATGGTCAAACAGAACGTCAATATTATCTCGGTTTCGATGGGCGGACACGGAACTGCCGGAGACGGTAGCAGCTTTCTGGAGAAACAAATAGAACGTATCAGACAGGAAAAAGGGATTTTATTCGTGTTTTCAGCCGGAAACGAGGGCTATTCGCACTATACCGCCTATTATGAACCTGATGCCAGCGGTTGCCATCAGTTTGCGCCGGGCGTTACCGGCATGGCGCTGGGAAACCCTTCAAGCGCACCGTTCCCCGGTTATGTGATGCTAAACTGGGAACAGTGGTTAAACGGTGGGGTCAATCCCAATGCCACCGACCTTGACCTATTTATAACCGATAGTAAGGGTGGAACCACTTTGATAAGCAGCACCGGCGACCAACGTTCCCGTACACCCAAAGAGTATGTACCCTTAAAATTAAATCCGGGGCAATTGGTTTATATCAAAGCCTGTGCCAAGCGCACCGGCGGAAAAGTTGAACGTTTCAGGCTGCACATCTTTAGTCACGATTTGCCTCTCCAGTTTGTGGTCCCTCGCCTTGCCATCGCTGACCCGGCTTCGTCTAAAGGCGCGTTGGCAGTAGGCGCGACTAATTATAAAACAGATGCCATCGAGTATTACAGCAGTCAGGGACCATTAACAAACGGAGTATTTAAACCTGAGATTTCTGCCCCTGCCAGTGTAAGCAGTGCCGCCTATGAGGAAGAAGGCAGCGGTAATTTCCCCGGCACCAGCGCCGCCTGCCCGCAGATTTCGGGTATGGCAGCAGTATTGAAAAGCGCTAATCCCAACCTGTCCATAGGCGATTTTACAACTGTAGTGCTGGAACACGCCAAAGACTTAGGCGCGGCAGGTCCCGATGTAGCTTTCGGATACGGACGCGCCGATGCCGGGAGCAATCCGAGCGCAGCCAACGCCAAACCGCAGAGTAAATTGCCCCCCTCGCCCACGCTTAATAAAGAACCGGATATAAATCCAATCTTGATTGTAACTTTAAATTCGCAATTTGCTTACCCAACGCCAGTAGCAACACCCCGCAAGGTTAGCGTCACCGCTACTACAGGCGCATCCAACGCTACCACAGCAGCGCCCGTCACCGATGTGCCGATAACCCCTCAACCGATTGGTAATGTCACTTTTGAAGATCTTTTCAAGGATACTAGCAGCGGACTACCAAACGTGGGAGCCACTCTTTATCAAAACGGACGTTACAGCGTGAAAGCTAATAGCAGCCAGTTAGTCTGGGGCGTTTATCCTAACAGCAAAATTCAGCCTCAATCTTTCAGCGCAGAAGTAACGCTACAGGGGATTAATGGAGATACCGGACTATATGGGCTTGTATTCTGGTATCAAAATCCCAGCAGTTATTATCTCGCCAGCGTAACAGGAAGCGGTCAGGTGCAGGTTAGCCAGTTTAACAATGGTAGCTGGAAACAAGTTTTAGCATGGGCGAAAATTGGAGCATGGAAAGCGGGAACTTCAAACCGATTCACTATCCAGACCGCTGATGGTGGTTTGAAGATTTTCGTGAATAACCAAGCGGTAAATGCACAACCGATTAAAGCTACAGGTTCAGGTTCAATTGGTTTTGCAGCCGGTAGCTATAGTGGCGCAGTAGAAGCAAGTTTTACCCAATTCCGCTTGAGTACACGCTGAGGTTAGCATAGCAGAGAATTAACAAAATGAAGACTGTTCGCGTGTCTCCAGGAGCGGGCAGTTTTCGATTAAGGTCTAAAACAAATTTTGAATTGATAAATTAAGACTGGCTAAGATTGGGGTTAATTACTCGAATACCCGGTGCTGGTTCGGTAGTTGCCAACCGAGCAATTTTCTGATAGGCACGGATACGCTCGGTCATCTCGGAAATTGCTTTCTTCATCACTTCAAAAACTTCGGGAGTGGGTTCTTCTCCAAAATCGGTAATCAACTCTATTTCTGCCTGCAACAAGGTGAGAGGCTGGCTAAGCTCATGTGCCGCGGTACGCGCCATAATCAGAGCCGCTTGTAATTGTTCTTGCTTATGCTGGTTTTCAATTTGCCGGGCATATTGAACGGCATAAGAAATTTGAGCTGTCAACATTTCAGCATAACGTTCGTCATCTTTAAAGAAAATTTTGCTCTCATAAGAAAGCAAGCTTAATACTCCTAAAAATTGGTCTGCTGCAAACATTGGTATAAATATTCCAGATTTCCATTGTGGGTTCGGATCAATAGATATGCCAGTTAGATGCTGCTGGAGTGAGGTTAAATCTGGAATCATCAAGGTTTGCTTTAGAAGCGCCACATTACCGGCAATCCCGACTCCGACTTTCATTTCTCTAAGCCAATCTGGTATATGGGCATCGTCTCTGGTATAACGTGAAGCATCTCCCTCCTTAAGCTGTTGAGAGGTATCTAGGAAGATTTCTAAATCGAGGCGTTGCGGGTTATTCCGATTTACCAAATGAATTGAACCACGCTCTGCCCCTAGTACCTTCATTGCAATTTTAAGAGCATATTCGGTAGTTTTATCAAGGTC